>NZ_JASMRI010000035.1:0-34709 GCF_041431375.1 Flavobacterium sp. Arc3
AATCTTGCATTGAGACATATTTTATAATTGCAAAAGTCGTTATTTATATATTTCCCCACAACATTTAGACTTGATCCCAAAAATGGACCAACAGTCAAGAAGAAAGAGCGAAGCTATTATTTGAATTGTATCCTGATATTAAAAAAGAATATGCTTTATCACAGCAATTATGAACTATATACAACAGTAATAACGATAAGAATGTGGCGATGTTAAAATTAGCGCATTGGTATAGAAAAGTCGAGGAATCAGGTTTTAAAAACTTTAATATCGTTCTCAAAACCATAACCATCAATTATAATTCAATATTAAACTACTTTAATAATCGAAGTACAAATGCATCGGCTGAGTCATTCAATGCAAAGATTAAAGCATTTAGGAGTCAGTTTAGAAAAGTGCGTAAAATCGACTTTTTTCTGTTTAGATTATCTAACCTTTTTGGATAATCCCCAACTTTTGAACTTGATCCATTTAAAGACCTGAACATTTAGTTAATTTATTGACCTAATAACAGCTTCAGAGAGATCTGAAGCTGTTATTTGCAATGTCCTTTATACTGAAATACATTCGTACAAAAAAACCTATGAAGCTAAAGCGACATAGGTTTTATAAAACTAACTAAACTTATTCAAAACAACAAACTATCTATTTATTATGAAGTACTAATTATTAATCTTCAGATACTAAAGGTCTTTCAATATCCATCGTTACATCTAACAAGACAGCTACACCTTTATCGTTCAGCATTGTCATATTTAAAGTATCTAATGAGGCTAATTTTCTTGATATTAACCCACTGAATTGGTTGTAAGAAATATTCATTTCTTTCAAATTATTTAATTTTTCTAAATCAAAAGGAACTTGACCATCCATCTGGTTTTCAAACAAACTAAGGTTTTCTAACATTTTTAACTTTGCAATTTCGGCACTCAATTTACCTTTCAATTTGTTACTGCTCAACAATAAAGTTTTTAACGTTGCTACTTGATAAAGCGAACTTGGTATTTGCCCCTCCAATTCATTATTAAAAGCAGCCAAAGTTTCTAAATTTTTCAGGTTTCCTATTTGAGTTGGCAACTCACCAGAAAGTCTATTCATATAAAGTTCAAGAGTAACTAACTTATTCATCTCTCCTACTGAAGATGGTATGTTACCTGTCAATTTATTAAATGAAAGATCTAAAACTACAAGTTCTTTTAAATTTTCCAAAGAAGCTGGAATCACACCCGATATCTTATTTTTATGTAAATTCAATTTTTTCAAATCAGTTAGATTTACAATTTCACTCGGTATTTCACCAACAAGATTATTATCTGATAAATCTATCGACACAACCTTATCACCTTCCAAAACAACACCATACCAAGTAGATATAGGGGAAGATAAATCCCATTTTGTATTCCAATTAGCTCCGTTTGTAGCAGTATACAATTTCAAGAGTACTGTTTTATCAGAAACTGAAACTTCTGCCAACACTGTAATTGATGCAAAAACGGTTAGTAATAGAGTGAAAATATTTTTCATAATCTTGAATTTATACTAGTTCTAATGTTTAAATATACACACTAAACAGATTATCGACAAATAAAATCGATGAACTACACCTATATGTTAAATTAAAAACTATTTTTCTTACAAAGAAAACGTTTCTACAATTAACAAAGTAAATAGTATAATAAAATCAACCAGCTTTGAACTAACTTTTTGTAAATCAATTTTTTAGTATTCCAAACTGCTATCATATTCAAAAAAAAAAAAAAAAAAAATGGAATAATCTAGATAAAAGAGCGGGAAAGGTTAAATACAAAATATAAGGCATCAAGATGTGTGTAATTTTTACAATTGAAGCATTTATTGCTTTTTTTATTAAAATGATGCATCCGCTTTTAGTCATCCAGCAATAGCTTCAAATGAGCAGACCTTTAAGTAAAACAAGAGGCAAAAATCTTTTGCAGTCATTATAATTTCTAGCTATAGAACTGTATTACCTACTTACCGTGGAAGATTTCACGGTGCTATCGCCGCGCATTTATAGAAATAGGAATAATTGAATTCAACGTATTGTTCTAAAAAAAAAGAAATTGGGAATAAAATTCAATTTCAAATGAGGTTTATAATTTTGTGGACAGGCCAAAATATTTACTTATGTAATTAAATTTCGCCTCATTCTATCTTAAAGAATAGCGTCTTATTTTATACTAGCTCAATTGCTTTTGCTAAATTAAAATCCTTATCTGTTAAACCGTTAGCATCGTGGGTCGACAGCCTAATATTTACTTTATTATACACATTGAAAAGTTCTGGGTGGTGATTGTGTTTTTCAGCTAAAATCCCTAACTGCACAATAAAACCTAGCGCTTGACTAAAATTCTTAAAAACAAATTTCTTTTCGATTCCATTATCATTAAACTTCCAGTCCTTTAAATCTTTTAATATTGGTTGAGCTGTGATTTCGTCGTATATATTCATAATTTTAGTTTTTATTAAAATTAGTTAAAATTTATCTAATTGCTTTGCAATTTAACTTTATATATTAATTTAGACAAATATTAATTTTTTGATCCATTGAGCTCTACTTTTTCCTTCCAAATTTATTCTTCGGTTAAAAATATTCCTTCAAGTTGGGATTCTTTGGCGGTAACCAATATATTTCTATCGCGTGATTATTTAGAAATATTAGCGATTTCTGCTCCAAAAAATATGCAATGTCATTTTATTGGAATGTTTCAAAATGAGGAATTGGTCGGGATAGCAGTCACGCAGTATATTGACTTGAGTAAGCTAAATTCCTTTGGAGAAAGAGACCACTGCCTAAAAACAATCGTACGTGACTTTGTCTTTAAAAACCTTAGCTCAAATGTCCTAGTACTGGGTAACAATATGCTGACTGGGCAAAACGGATGCTATTTTAGTCAAAAACTACCCGCTTCAGAAGGATTAGCTTTATTAAAAAAAGCAACAGATGAGCTAAAGAAAATTTTCCGCGCAAACGGCACAAAAATACATCTTACAATCTTTAAAGATTTTGCCGAAGAGAGAGTTCAGTATTTTAAAATTCCCGAGTTTAACTCATTTTTCCAGTTTACAACCCAACCGAATATGATTTTTGACATTAGGAATTCCTGGTCTAATTTTGACGATTATATTGCAGACCTATCTAAAAAATACCGAGACCAATACAAAAGGGCTCGAAAAAAAGCCGAAGGAATTTCTAAAAGAAAGTTGTCTCTAGAGGAAATCACAACTTACAATTCAAGAATCTATGAATTGTACATGAATGTAGCCAAAAACGCTCCTTTCAATACCTTTTACTTAACTGAAAATCATTTTAAAACTTTAAAAACAGCATTAAAAGACAAGTTCTTATTTTACGGGTACTTTGTTGGAGACGAGTTAATTGGATTCAATACACTGATAAAAAACGGAAAAGATATAGATACCTATTTTCTGGGTTATGACGAAGTCTATCAAAGGGAAAAAATGTTGTACCTGAACATGCTTTACGACATGATTGGTTTTTCAATAAACAAAGGATACAGCCGTATTATTTTTGCCAGAACAGCTTTAGAGATCAAAAGTTCTGTAGGAGCACAACCTATGGATATGTTCGGGATGATGCAACATAGTAATTCTTTTATCAATCTGTTTGTCTCAAAAACGTTCAGCTATTTTGAACCAAAAATGGAATGGAAGGAACGAAACCCATTTAAATAATAAGCAGTTAAGGTATAGCTACTTTTAACTTTTTTGGAGAAATAGCCACGTTCAGCTCTGTCTCTCTACCACAATATTCTCCGTCAATTTGAAAACTTACTGGTGAATTTAATTTGATATTTGCCTTATCCGTTGAAATGATCTCGATATCACCAGTTTCTACTGGTATATTACCTGCAATAATTTTAGCAAAAATGGGCAAATCCAGATTTTTCAAAAGCACCAATTCAAACTTTCCATCATTCATGATTCCCTGAGGGTTAATAACAACTCCTGTTCCGTATTTTTTAGAATTAGCTATAACTATCATTTGTGCTACACATTCAACAATCTGACCATTAGCTGTAATTATTGCGGTGAAAGGATCTTCTTTGTCAAGCAAAGTATTAAACACTTGTAAGGCATAACCCCACTTACCATGTATGGCGCTACTCTCATAGTTTTTTATGAGTTCTGCATTTAGCCCAAGATCACTAAGGTGCAAACTTTTGTTGCCATTTATAAGTATCATATCCATTTCCATAAAAGCATTATGAAATGCTACTGGAATGTTATCTTCTAATTTTTTAGGAATATTTAAATCAGTTGCCAAACCATTAGCAGAACCAGCAGGTATTATCCCAAAAATAACATCTGCATTTTCCAACGCTTCGGCGACTAATTTTATAGTTCCATCACCTCCTGCCACAACCACCCTTTCTGGTTTTAATGTGTCGTATAGCTCTTTTATTTTAGCAGTATCATCACCGGCTGTAGTAGTATAAATCACAATATTTAAGCCTTCCTTATCTGCAAACGCTGAAGTTGCTTCAATAATCTCTGACTTATCCATTCCTCCCGAAACTGGGTTTACAATCAATAGGATATTCTTTTCCACCGTTTTATTTCTTTTATTGATTAAAAATAATTAATTTTCAACATACTCCAAAAGTAGTAAACAAAATGAAACCAATCCTAAAATTATATCGTGGTTATGCAAATGAGCAAGAACTAATTGTGATGGGACATGTTTTTAAACCAACAACAAAAAAGGATTACGATTTTCTTTCAAAAAGTTTAAAAAATGCAAGATCTGTAATCAGTATGTTTCGGATTAAAACACAAGCAAATGCAGACGTCTACCTAATACACAACAACACAAAAATACACACAAAAACACTAGATGATGGTTATTTTAAATTTTGCATCCCGTTAGAAGAAACTACTCATTACGGATGGATTGACTACGAAGTTAGTATCATTTATAAGAATGATACAATTGTAACCAAAGGAAGCTATAACAGACCCAGAATAGGTAATTTAGGAATCATATCTGATATAGACGATACGTTTTTAGTTTCTTATACTCTGAACCCTTTTAAAAAGTTATACCATCTCTTATTTAGAAATGTCCACTCTAGAAAAGTTTTTGAAGATGTTGTTCCGCATTTCCAAGCTTTAAGTTCTGAAGGAAGAGCGGGTAACGAGGAACTAAATGCTTTTTTTTATGTTTCAAGTAGTGAGTGGAATTTGTATCGATTTCTTATACTATTCACCGAAATTCACCGCTTACCCAAAGCTGTTTTGCTGTTAAAAGATATTAAAACCAGTTTGACTAATTTCTTATGGACCGGAAGAGGTGGTCACAATCATAAGTTTGAAAAAATAAAACACATTTTAGAATTCTATCCTAATTTACAGTATGTTTTGATAGGTGATGATTCGCAGCATGATCCTTTTTTATATGAGGCCATAAGCAAGATTTTCCCTTTGACCGTGAAAGCAGTTTATATACGGCAAACTGGGAAACATAAAAAAGAAAAGATAATCAAAGTGCTTAAAAACCTGGAAACCTTAGATGTTTCAGTTTGTTATTTTGAAAATAGCGCACAAGCCATTTCACATTCTAAGAAGACAGGTCTAATTTCCTAATGAACACGATATCTCTTGGACGGACACCACAGTAGCCCAGATGGCAATGAAATCCTTTTACAGCCTCGTTCTATTTTTTCTTAGACTAAAAGAGCGACCTACGGAAGCTCCTTTTAGTATGTAGAAAAAACAAACGAGACCAGAAAGGATGGAATGAACAGCTGGAAAAAGCTACTCAAAAAATTTAAAATAATATATTAATTAAGCTTTGTCGATTTCTTCTTGAACATTTTCCCAGTCCAAAAGTAATTTATCCAAATCTGCCTTCTTTTTATTATATGCTTTGAAGAAAGAAGCGTCTTCAATATTTTTATTGTAATTTGAAGCTAACATTTTATCATCATGCTGAATGTCTTTTTCTAATTGCTTAATTTGACTTTCCACTTTGCTTAGACGATTCTGCAATGCTTTCCCCTTTTTTTGTTCTTCATACGAAGCTTTATTACTATCCTTGGGAGCGGCAGCTTTAAGAGCATCTTTCTTCTCGACCTCACGCATATTCTCTAAATTACGCTGCTCTAAGAAGTAGTTAACATCTCCTAAGTATTCTTTTATCTTTTGATCTCTAAACTCATAAACAATGTTAGACATTCCCTGAAGAAAATCCCTATCGTGCGAAACTAGAAGTAGCGTTCCTTCATACTTTTGTAATGCTGCTTTCAAAACGTTCTTAGATTTAATATCCAAGTGATTTGTAGGCTCATCCATTACCAATACATTTATAGGCTGTAAAAGCAATTTACAAAGTGCTAGACGGTTTCTTTCTCCTCCTGAAAGGACTTTTACCTTTTTCTCAACATCGTCGCCACGAAAGAGGAATGACCCTAGCATATCACGTACCTTAGAACGGTTAGTATCTGTAGCGGCATCTTCCATAGTTTGTAATAAAGTAATCTCACCATCCAGATACTCTGCTTGGTTTTGGGCAAAATAACCTACTTGTACATTATGACCTAACTTTATATCTCCTTCATATTCAAATTCATTGACAATAGCTTTAATAAAAGTTGATTTACCTTGTCCATTTTGACCGACAAAAGCAATTTTACTTCCGCGCTCTACTAACAGTGAAATGTCTTTTAAAATGGTTTTATCACCGTAGCTTTTTGTTACTTTTTCAGCTTCGATTACAACACGACCAGGAACCTTAGAAAGCGGAAAAGAGATATTCATTACAGAATTATCATCCTCATCTACTTCGATACGTTCTATTTTATCCAGTTTTTTAATCATCGATTGTGCCATGGAAGCTTTGGATGCTTTGGCACGGAATTTCTCAATTAATTTTTCTGTTTCTTCAATTTTTTTGGCTTGATTCTTTTGTGTAGCCAATTGTTTTTCGCGAATTTCATGACGCAATTCTAAATATTGAGAATAAGGTTTGTTGAAATCGTATGCTTTTCCAAGGGAAATTTCAATCGTTCTATTAGTCACATTATCTAAAAACATTTTATCATGCGAAACAATTACGACAACACCTATATAATTACGCAAGAAACTCTCCAACCAAATGATACTTTCGATATCAAGGTGATTCGTTGGCTCATCCAGTAGCAAAACATCATTAGCTTGCAGTAAAAGTTTAGCTAATTCGATTCGCATTCTCCAACCTCCAGAAAAAGTCTCTGTTTGATTATTAAAAACTTCTCTTTTAAAACCTAAACCTAAAAGAATTTTTTCAGTGTCACCAACATAGTTATAACCACCCAATAATTCAAAACGATGCGTATAATCGGATAAGTCTTCAATTATTTTAGAATATTCCTCACTTTCATAATCAGTACGGGTGACTAATTGATGATTGATTTCTTCTAATTTTTTTTCAACTACTTTTATATCGACAAAAGCTTCATAAGCCTCTTCTAAAACTGTACGGCCTTGCTCAAAATCAATATCTTGACGTAAAAACCCCATTCTCACATCTTTTTCTTGAGAAATCACGCCTGTATCAGGAAGAAAGTCACCAGCCAACATTTTGAGCATTGTAGATTTACCTGCACCATTTTTACCAACAAGACCTACGCGGTCTCCGGCACCCAATCGAAAGGTCACTTCTTCAAATAAATAGGAACCTCCAAACGAGACAGATAAATTGTGTATATTAAGCATGTATTATGATTTTATTCCCTTTCAAATTTGTAAATTTGTCACTCCAAAAAAAGGAAAAATTAAATTTTTTGCAAATGTTAAAAAAAGGATCCAAATTATATAGCATTTTAACAGGAACTTGTCCAAAATGTCAGAAAGAAAGTATGTATTTAGACCCAAATCCACTCCATCTGGGTAATATCTTAAAAATGCATGAAAATTGCAGCCATTGTGGATTAAAATATCAAATCGAACCTTCCTTCTTTTATGGCGCTATGTATGTCAGTTATGGACTAAATGTAGCTATTGGAATAGCTGCGTTTATAATTTCATATGTACTATTAAATTCCTCTCTAAAAGTAGCTTTTATTTCAATAATCGCCTCTCTTATAGTTCTATTTCCATTTGTATTACGATGGTCGAGAAATATATATATCAACATGTTTGTCTCCTATGATCCTAATTTCAAGCAAAAATAACATTATCTCTGTCGTTTAGGCAGGAACCTTTTTATGTCAATTGCGGCATCGAGAACGATGTCATTTTCTATAGCGTCATACAAGGCCTGAGCCATAGAAGGCCCTAACATTACTCCTCTTGTCCCTAATCCATTTAAAATATGAATTGTAGGATGCATGGAGTGCGTTCCCACCAATGGTCTTCTGTCTTTTACTGTTGGTCGAACTCCTGCAAAATGTTCTATTATTTCAAAATCACAGCTAATAATTTCTTTTATTCTATCTACTAATTCCAGTTTCCCTTCTTCAGTCGCTAAGTCTGTCTTATCTTTCCAATTATAAGTTGCCCCCACTTTAAACAGATTATCGCCTAACGGCAGTATAAAGACACTTGTGTTCATAATAACATCAAGATCAAGCATAGGGGCTTTAATAATGAATAACTCCCCTTTTGTACCATCTAATGGTAAATGCTTAAAATAAGGATTAGCATGCATCCCAAAACCCTCTGCAAAAACAATATGTCGAGCCTCAATATCTTTGTAACGTACACCTCCAGATACAACTTCGATTAATTCATAATCAAACGATTCTCCTAGGAATAAATCATTTCCAACAAGGTACTCCCTATATTTTTCTAATAAAACAGCTGTATCAACATGACCTGTTTGTAATACTTCTCCATAGTTGTAAGGCGAATCAATTCCTGAATATTTTTTGGTAATCAATTCCGTGGATAAAAATGGTGCCAATGAAACTTTATCAGAAGCTGCAAACCAATTATTTTGTTCTTCAATGGAAAAAAACTTCCTTAGAATAGGTTTCTTAAAATCAACTTTAGTTTTTAATTTATCTTCCAAAACACTATAGAACTCTTTCATCACGACTAATTGTTCTTGCGCCTGCCAAACTTCGCTAAAACGCTTAAGAATTACAGGGTTGTACAATCCGCCAGCAATCCTGGAAGAATTTTGGGAATTATTATCCAAAACCAAAATTGTCTTACTATTGCGTATTGCAATTTCAGCAAATCCAATACCAGCGAGACCCGAACCTATAATTAAATAATCAATCATCCTATAAGAGTAAAAGTTAATATAAAAACACAAAGAAAGAACATTAAAAGAACCAAACTTAAAAATTCAATATAAAAAAAACTCTCATCAATTACGACAAGAGTTTCCTTCTATTTAATAAAATATGAAATTAGTAATTCCACATATCTGATTCAAAGTCACGAATTTTTTCTTTCACTCTTTCTGATTCTAACAATTGATTCTGAGCATTGTCTTTCATGTACTCATCTATTGCTCTATCTCCATATACATTTTCTTCTTTGTATATAACGCTATTAAAGTGTCTGGAGTTCAATATTTGGTCAAAAGAAATTGGCATTGCAGAGTTAGCATCGTTAAAAGCTTTTGCTTCATGTAAAACCTCTCTCGCCGACGGGAAGAAAATCCAAAATAACTCAATATAATCTTTCTCGTCATTGTTCATTGTATAAACATCTGGCGTAACCGGACAAATACCCAACAATCGATATTTCAATTCACTTTGACGTTTATCAAAATACCAATATCCTTTAATCTTATACTGCGTAACATCCTGAGCTGTCAAATCTGACCGCATGATATATTCAGGAGAAACACTCATTCCTGCATTTACTTGCTCTCTACCCGCATCAGTTGTATCAACACGAGACAAAGATGCCTGAATGTCTTTGTACGACTTTTTTGTATTGAAGTAGCTATCAGAATACACTTCAGTAATAGCGCCACTTTTTACAGCTTTTGTAAGTACGTCATATAATGAACGTCTGTTAGAACCAATATTTGCGGTATCAATAGGAAAATATAAGGCAAAATTAATTCTCTCATTAAGATCTATAATCTCCCAAACAGTTTTACCCATCAATATATCCCTATCATGCACATAACCATAAGCCAAAGGCTTATCATTGTCTGATATTAGTTGAGCAGCAGTTTTAAGACCTATCTCGCTTGGTGTTTTTGCATTTAGCAAATTAGATTGTGCAAAAGTAGCACATCCTCCAGCAATGGAAATAACAACTATTAAAAAATTTCTAACATTCATCATAATGTGATTATAAGATATTGAAGTAGCCTTTTAAAGCAACCTACGTATTATTGTATTTCAAAAATAACTGGAGCTGTTCTTGGTAATAAATAACTACCTGCACCAACAAGCTTCGTTTTAATCTCCGAAATAGTAACTTGATCTCCTCTTCCCGCTTTAGAAAGAACAGCCTTACATTGTGCATTTAATTTATCTCCTTGAACAACAACTGTTGCTTGCCCAGTAACTTTTAAATTAAATCCAACTACGTTCAAACCAACTTCAAAATCAAAATCTTCCAATTTAGCACCAATTGTAGCAATCTCTAAATTTGATTTAGGTCCTTTTACGACACCTGTTTCTCCTCTAATTGTACCTGTAGGTCCCGGAATTCCTTTGATTCTAAATACTTTTTTATCAGTAGCAACTTTTCCGTCAGACATTTTACCTGACACACTAATTACAACTTCATTTCCTCCACCTGGACTCATGTTGTATTTCCCATTACCTGCTTTAGACAAACCAGGAGCTGAAACAGAAACATCGCTATCAGATATACCAGCAAATGAAATAGACATTGGATTAACAACACCTCTATATACTACATTCATTTTATCTGCCGAAATCGTAGCAGAATTAGGTCTTGGAACAACTACATATTTTCCTTTAAACGCAAGAGGAACTGTTTTCCCATCTTCAAGAAAAGAAAATTGACCTGCTATTGTTTGCTCTCCTACACCACCTGCCGTCATTGAAATCACAGCCTGACCATTAACAATTTTTCCTGGACCTGAAAAAGAAGTTGGTTTTGTATTCCCATCATATCTACCAAGTACCACTTTACCAGTAACAGTCTCACCTTGGAAGTAAGCGTTTTTATCTAGTACAACAATCGCTTCATAGTTGCTATAAGATGCCGCAGCAACAGCCGCTTTACCTAAAGCAGAGCTATAAACATCTGATTCCGCTTTGTTAATATCATTTTGCCAAGTTGAAAGCTTTGCTATAGTTGCAATAGCTGGAAAACCTTTGAAATGATATGATAAAAATTTATCTTTTAATCCTTCTTTATTCTTTACATCTGAAACGTCAAATTTACTTTCAACTTCTTTAATAATTGAAACATATTTTGCATCTGCTCCTAGTACAGACTTCATATCTGCTTTATACTTATTGATAGTAGCTATAATTTCGGTCCCCTTTTTTGAGTAACCTTCACCTTCAAACCAATCATCAATATTATCACCTTTATCCATATCTTCATAAGGCAACTTTCCAGTTTCAGGGTCTATTTCAAATCCTGTACCAGCTTGTGTTTTTAAAGATGCTATATAATTAAAAAAATTATCTGTTATTGTTTTTACTTTATGTGCTGTTTCTACTGCTACTATAAATACACCTTTTGCTTCTCCAGCTTTTGCTTCTAATGCTCCTAAAAGTTGATCATTAGACAATTTTGAAGTTTCATTTGATGTTTCAAATTTTTCATTCATCAATCCAAAACCTGAAATAACTTCTTTTGATACATTCATTGCCAACATAGCGATAAAAACCAGATACATAAGGTTTATCATCTTCTGTCTAGGGGTTAGTTTTCCTCCTGCCATATTTTCTAATAATTAGTTAGTTGTTTGTTTATCTAGTTCGAAACTAATTATCCTTTTTTACCCATTGCAGAAAGCATTCCACCATAAACATTATTCAACGATGACAAGTTAGTTGTCAATGATTGCATTTGTTCTTTTAATTTTAAATTATTTTCAAGAACTTCTTCATTGATTTGTGCATTTCGAGAAGCACTTTGCAACTGTACTTTATATAAACTGTTCAAAGATTCCATTTGCGCTGCCGCCATAGTTAACTCTTCACTGTATTTTTGCGTAGAAGCAATAGATTCAGCAGTTGGAGCAATACTTTTCGCTGCTGATTCAAAATTCTTGATGCTGTTTCCTAAACTTGACATTAATTCCCCATCAATTTTAGCATCTTTCAACATAGCGTCTAATTTTTGCGATAACATTCCTTGCGAATCAGAAGGCGCTTCCACTCTTTTTTTTGTTTCTGTTTTTATACCATTCGCCAACTCCGGATAAACCAATGTCCAATCTAACTCATCATCAACGGGCTCAAATGCTGAAAGGGCAAAAATAAAAGCTTCTGTCAACAATCCCACTGCAAGCATTCTTGTTCCTGTTAACGGTCCAATTTCAAAGTGAATAATTTTGAATAAAGCGCCAACGATTACAACTGCAGCACCCATTCCATATGCGAAATTCATTGCTTTTTTACTTAATAATGCCATAATTTTTTTTGATTTAAGGGGTTTTTTTTTATCTGTTTTTAATTTTGGTTCCGTTTCCGGTTGTTTGTAATCCCATGTAATCCTGAACGGTTCTAAATCCGATAAAACTTCGTGCAGAATCAGCATATTCGAAATCTCTTGTACTTACTTGTAGGAAATAAGCAACATCTTTCCATGAACCTCCACGAACTACCTTACGTTTATTAGAAGCATCTAAAACATTTGGGTTCATTGAGGAAACATACTCATATGCATTGGGGTCGTAAGAAGAGTCTGTCCATTCTGAAACATTCCCTGCCATATTATATAAATTGTAACCATTCGGTTCGTAAGATTTTGCTTCAACAGTATACAATGCCTGATCTGCTGCATAATCTCCCCTATTTGGTTTAAAGTTTGCAAGAAAGCATCCTCTGTCATTTTTAGTATAAGGTCCACCCCATGGATATGTAGCTGACTCTAAACCTCCCCTAGCTGAATATTCCCATTCTGCTTCCGTTGGCAATCTAAATGAGTTTATTAAATCATGTCCTTTTTTCTTTGATTTAATATAAATGTTTTTATTTAATGTTCTCCAAGCACAAAAAGCTTTTGCTTGTGTCCATTTTACTCCTACAACAGGATAATCCCCGTACGCTTTATGCCAGAAATAATCATTGTGCATTGGTTCATTATAGGAGTAAGCAAAATCTTTAATCCAAACAGTGGTATCTGGATACACTTTTACTTCTTCTGTTTTTATAAAATCTTTTCGTTTCCCAACTTTAGCTTTAGCCGCAGCTTGAATATCCATCCAAGAATAACGAAATTTTAATTTATCAACATCAATAGTTCTTAATCCGTTGTATGAAGCCTCTTGTGGTAAATACATAGAATCCATTACTTCCACATAATACTCATCTGGATATAATTTAGGGTCTCTAATTAATTTTACTTTTTTATTAAGCTTTCTTCCAGCATAAGGATCGTCATCTGTACCAATACTATAATAGTTATCATACATATACTTGTCATAAGCAGTCATTTTTTCAGGATCTGAATCGTTAAAAGCAAAATCACCTATACTACCTGCATTTTTTCCCTTACCTTTTGTATCTCCGGCTTTTATACCACTCATATCTGCAAGAATAGCTAAACGAACTCTCATGGTAGAATCCTTAACCCATTCCACAAATTGACGGTACTCACTATTTGTTATCTCCGTTTCATCCATATAGAACGACCTAACAGTTACTGTTTTAGTAGGAGCGTCTTGTATTGAAGCAACATCATCATCAGATTTACCCATAATAAAAGCACCACCAGGCACTAATGTCATACCATATGGTTTCTCAGGATGCCATTTTTCTCCTTTAACTCCGACCAACTCACCTTTGTCACTTGACTTACCACAGCCTGCTAACAGTGCCAATATTGCCATAAATGCAATGAACTTCTTCATATAAATGCGGGTTATGTATTCATTATTTTTAAAGTTTGTAAACCTATTTATTATTTTTTAAAAAAACAATACTTTTAAACTAAACATTCTTTTTAATAGAATTAATTTAGTTGTATAAAATTCTTCTTTTTAAATACTGTTTTTACGCTGTGCCTTCCACCATCTTTCCGGCAATTCCTGATTACATGCTCCCAAATATTCATCGTAAGAACATGGTAATAACGTATTCCTCTTCAATTTATTATTGCCATTTGAAATAAATGGTATTTCAATCCACCATCTATCCGTTTTGTCACTTTTATGAAAAACTAGCACTTCATCTTCTAGAGGCACAATATATTTAATATAATTTTCTCGACTCCCAAACGGGTACTCATTAGATCGATAATGAAATCCTTCTATAAAATACCAAATGATCTGGGCTATTAGAACAGATTCCTGAGCTGAGTTATTATGATTGAATATTCCAAATATAGACACTTTATCACTAATTCCCGCATATCTTGATAAAGAACATATTTCTTTTCCGTTAAAACCGTTAGGTGCAAACGTATCAAAATTACCAGAATCAGATGACTTTACAGAATTCAAATCAAGACTAACTACATCTGCATCTCTAAATACAGGCTCCGCTAAAGCAATATTATTAGAAATCGCTCCTAATCTGTAACCATCAAAAAATAACTTCTCAATTAGATCAATCTCTTCTTGAGAATTATAATAAGTCTGATACCCTATATTACAAAAATTAAACAGATTATTGGGCTCGTCAATAATTATTTTAGTCAAATAAGACGAAGCATAAACCTCATCATTTTCTTTTCCAAAATCAAATTTACTGTCTATTGAAACTAAATTTACCATCTGTTCCAATTCATCAAACGCTCTATAAAGTGCAAATGTTAAATCTTGTGAGCCACCAATAACTAAGGGTATAATTTTTTTCTTAATTAAATTTGAAACTACTTTTCGCAAAGCAAAATAAGAGTCTTCTATCGAATTTCCAGCCAGAATATCTCCTAAATCAGCAATTGACGCATCCCAGTTACCCGGAAACATAGTATATAAATCTTTACGAATTGCAGATAAATCGACAGCTTCTGTTACTTTACCTCCACCGCGGTTCTCTAAAACCCCGATTACAGCTATATTAATCTTATTTAAATCCGGAAGCTGGTCTTTTGTATGAAAAACTACTTTACTCCCCAACTGCTGGGATGTCAACCCTTGAACCAACTCAAGAATTTCATTATCAACAGCTTCTAAAAAATCAAATTCCATTCTATTTCTTTTTTGCTACAGGTTTCTTAACTGCGGTTTTTTTAGTTGCTGCTTTCTTAGCTGGTGCTTTTTTGGCAGCCACCTTTTTTGCAGGCGTCTTTTTAGCTATCATTTCTTGAACTTCTTCTAGGGTCAATTTTGTCGCATCAACTTCTTTAGGAAGTTCAATTTTTATTTTTCCTTTAGTTATAACAGAGCGTCCCCAACGTGCTTTTTCAACCAAAATTCCTTCCTCTTCCCAGTTATGCAAAACTTTATCAATATTTTTCTGCAATTTGTCTTCAATCAATGCTTCAATATCTGATTGCGACAAATTATCAAAATTATATTTCTTACTTACATTGATAAACAAACCATTCCATTTTATAAAAGGACCAAAACGACCAACACCTTTCTGAACACCCTCACTTTTATAAACCGCTATCGGCGCATCAGCAATTGCTTTCTCATCAATTAATTCTTTTGCTCTGTCAAAATCTACATCCAAAGGATTTTCTCCTTTTGGCAAGGACACAAAAGCAGCTCCATGACGAATGTAAGGACCATAACGACCATTACTCACCTCAACTTCTTCTTCTTTATATACTCCCAAATTTTTTGGAAGTAAAAACAAATTCAACGCTTCTTCCAAACCAATATTTCCAATATTCTGATCAGGCATTAAACTAGCAAATTTCTTTTCTTCGTCATCTGCTTCTCCAATTTGAGCCATTGGTCCAAATTTCCCTAAACGAACAGAGACTTGTTTTCCAGTTTTCGGGTCTTTTCCTAGAATTCTTTCTCCGCTTTCTCTTTCGGCATTTGCTTCTACATCTTTTACCGTAGGATGAAATTTATCATAGAATTCTTGCATCATCTCTGTCCAGTTCACATTTCCTTCTGCAATTTCATCAAAATCCTGCTCTACTTTTGCGGTAAAATTATAATCTAAGATATTACCGAAATTCTTCACTAAGAAATCAGTTACGATTGTCCCGATATCTGTTGGGACTAATTTTCCTTTATCAGAACCCGTATTCTCTTTAAGTAACTTCTCTTCTAATTTCCCGGATTGCAAAACCAATTGCGTATAATTACGTTCTTGACCGTCAAGATTTCCTTTCTCAACATAATTTCTGTTGATAATGGTAGAAATGGTAGGAGCATAAGTTGACGGACGACCAATTCCTAGTTCTTCTAGTTTTTTAACCAGGGAAGCTTCTGTATAACGTGCCGGAGCTCTTGAGTATCGTTCCGTTGCAGTAATATAATTATTTTGAAGTTTTTCATTGACTTTCATCGCTGGCAACATTCCTTCTTGCTCCTCTTCATCGTCATCATGACCTTCTAAGTATACTTTTAAGAAACCTTCAAAAAGTAAAACCTCACCAGATGCCGTAAAAATTTCACTATGATTGTTTGCTTCAATTTTTACGTTTGTTCTTTCCAGCTTTGCATCACTCATTTGCGAAGCCAAAGTTCTTTTCCAGATTAAATCATATAAACGAGCTTGATCTCTATCGATATTCACGGTATGACGTGACATGTCTGTAGGACGAATTGCCTCGTGCGCTTCCTGTGCTCCTTTACTCTTATTAACAAAAGTTCGAGGTTTAGAAAATTCTTTCCCGTACGATTTTATGATTTCTGCCTCAGCAGCTTCCATTGCATCCTTAGAAAGGTTTACACTATCCGTTCTCATATAAGTTATAAGTCCAGCTTCATATAAACGTTGCGCTAATTGCATTGTAATTCCAACAGGCAAATAAAGTTTTCTTGCCGCTTCTTGTTGTAAGGTCGAAGTCGTAAAAGGTCCTGTTGGCGATTTTTTTGTTGGCTTTGTTTCTAAATCCGCAACCTTATAAGTAGAACCGATATTTTTATTTAAAAAATCTTCCGCTTCTTTTTTAGTATTAAAATTCTTCGGAAGTTTTGCCTTGAAAGATTTCCCTGATTCATTGGTAAACTCGGCAACAATAGAATAACTTGCTACAGCATTAAAGTTCTGAATATCTCTTTCACGCTCTACAATTAAACGAACCGAAACAGATTGCACACGACCTGCTGAAAGTCCGCCTTTAATTTTTCTCCATAAAACAGGAGACAATTCATAACCTACTAATCGGTCTAAAACACGACGAGCCTGTTGTGCATTTACTAAATTATAATCAATTTCACGTGGATTATCAATCGCTTTTAGAATAGCGGTTTTCGTAATTTCATGAAATACAATTCGTTTTGTTTTTGCTTTATCTAATTTTAATTCTTCGGCAAGATGCCAAGAAATAGCTTCTCCCTCGCGATCCTCATCACTTGCTAACCAAACCATTTCGGCTTTCTTAGCTAGTCCTTTTAGCTTGGTTACTAAGGCTTTCTTATCAGATGAAACTTCATATTTAGGTTTAAAACCATTCTCTACATCTACCCCAATTTCTTTAGAAGGCAAGTCGGCAATATGCCCATAACTTGACTCCACCTGAAAATCACTTCCTAAAAATTTCTCGATTGTTTTCGCCTTTGCAGGGGACTCCACTATTACTAAATTCTTTGCCATTGCTCTATTTTTCTGGGACAAAAGTATCTATTTTTTTTAAATATAGTGCTTTTGGTAATTTTAAAAGTGTTTTTTTCTGATAGGAAGCTTCAAAATATAGGTGCGATTCACACTTTTTTTTGCCAAAACAAACGTAGAAATACAACCGAAACATTTAATCACAACATATTTGAAGTAGGATTATTTAGAGAACCAGAAACAAAATAATAAACCTGCAAATCACCAGCTATAAATACATTAATTCGAATTTCTCTTCTCCTTTCATTTTAGTTTCTACATTAATACCATAATCGGTAAGAAGTATCTCTATTTTGCTAAAACCTCAGCTATTCATTTTTGTCACCTCAGCCATAATGACAACATGCTTAGCAACTTTAATCATAGTATAATTTACAAATGCATCCAAAACATTTAAAGTACTCAAACCAAATTCTAAATGGATAACAGCTGTTCCTGAAAATAATATTTTGCAAGTAAATTGGGTCTCAGGCTGAAGTCGCACTGTTTCAAATACCACCTCCCAATTGTGCCGCATCTATTTTTATTCCTCTAAAACGGTCTAAAGACACTTTTAACAAAGGTGCAAATACTCTCCATTTTTTTAAACCCTTGCTCCGCCTAAACAATTTGCAAACATTAAAATCCAAGTCTACTATATGTGATGATTGCCGCTATTTTTATTTTTCTCCCCACTTGCACTTCCTCTTTATCATCTATCTTTCGCTTAAAAGCAAATGTTTATTTCTACTTGCTCCCCATGTGTGAGAAACAAAAGCTTCTCATTTTCTAAAAAATTAAAATCCTTTCATATGGCGTGGGCTGGAAGAGTATGTGTTGTGTAGAACTTTACCACATATCCATTTTGTTTTAATTCGATAAATAAATCCGCTTGTAGTCTGTTGACAAAAGTTATACTACCTATTAAACAGTATAATTGATGGTAAGAATAGCCATTGTAAAATTCACTTTTTTTTTGGTTTCGTTTTTTTTCGTTATCTTTAAAATCCTAAAGTAATTTGATATAAAAAAAAATATAACAAACTCATAATGAATAGACTAGAACAGTTAAAAAAACTAAAACAAACCACTGAATGGGATGTAATCGTAATTGGAGGCGGGGCTAGTGGACTTGGCACAGCGCTAGATGCAGCAA
This sequence comes from Flavobacterium sp. Arc3, assembly GCF_041431375.1. Classification (NCBI taxonomy): domain Bacteria; kingdom Pseudomonadati; phylum Bacteroidota; class Flavobacteriia; order Flavobacteriales; family Flavobacteriaceae; genus Flavobacterium; species Flavobacterium sp. Arc3. The sequence goes on from NZ_JASMRI010000035.1 coordinate 18,961, forward strand.
GTAGGGGTTACAAAACAATTTTACTAGAAGCAATAGATTTCGCCAAAGGAACCTCTAGTAGAAGTACAAAATTAGTTCACGGAGGTGTTCGTTACTTAGAACAAGGCGATATTTCCATGGTAAGGGAAGCTTTAAAAGAAAGAGGATTAATGGCTCAAAACGCCGCGCATTTAGTTAAAAACCAATCATTTGTAATACCTAATTACAACTGGTGGGGCGGTTATTTTTATACCATAGGACTTACTATTTATGATCTGTTAGCCGGAAAACTAAGTTTAGGTAGTTCTAAATATATTTCAAAGAAAAAAACCATTGAGCTACTTCCAACAATAAAGCAAAAAGGCTTGGTAAACGGCGTCACCTATCACGATGGCCAATTTGACGATTCCCGATTAGCCATAAATATCGCACAAACTGCAGTAGAAAATGGCGCTTGTGTTTTAAACTACACCAAGGTCGTAAATCTATTGAAAGACGACGAAAACCAAGTTACGGGTGTTCAAGTAGAGGATCTAGAATCTGGCGAGAAACACGAAATAAAAGGCAAAGCCATCATCAACGCAACAGGTGTTTTCACAAATGCCATAATGAAACTGAACGATACTGTATATAAAAAATACATTGTTCCAAGTCAGGGAATTCACCTTGTATTTGATAAATCTTTTTTGCCAAGCGATTACGCATTGATGATTCCAAAAACAAGTGACGGAAGGGTTCTGTTTGCAGTGCCTTGGCACAACAAAATAGTAGTAGGAACTACAGACACCCTAATGAAAAAGCACAGTGTAGAGCCAATTGCATTAGAAACTGAAATTGAATTTGTCTTAGAAACAGCACAAAGATACTTAGCAAAAAAACCCACAAGGGCCGACGTTCTATCTGTTTTTGCAGGGTTAAGACCATTGGCTGCACCAGACGAACCCGGAAAAAGCACCAAAGAAGTTTCCAGAAGCCATAAAATAATTGTTTCCGACACAGGACTAATAACAATAACTGGAGGGAAATGGACTACTTATAGAAAAATTGCCGAAGACCTCGTAAACAAGGCGATACGAGTACGACATTTATCAAAAAATAAATGTAAAACGGAGCATGTTTCTATTCACGGAAACAAAATAACGAACGCAATAGATCGGGAAAACCACCTATACATTTACGGAACAGATATCCCTAAAATAGTGGAATTACAAAACAAAGAACCCGCATTAAAAGAAAAACTACATCCAGATTACGACTACACCATGGCAGAAGTAGCTTGGGCAATTCGTTATGAAATGGCTAGAACAATTGATGATGTTTTAGCAAGAAGAGTGCGCTTACTATTCTTAGATGCCCGTGCAGCAATCGCTTCATGTGAAAAAGTTGCGCAATTACTGGCAAAGGAATTGGGCCATGATGAGACTTGGACACAGAACCAAATAGCAGAGTTCAAAACTCTCGCTAATGGATTCCTCCTAACAGAATTTAGGAAATAACATCATTAAGTAGACACTCATGCAAAACAAATTAATCTTAACACTAGATCAAGGAACAACTTCCTCCAGAGCTATCGTCTTTAACCATGATGGTGAAACGGTAAGTATTTCTCAAAAACCATTTGAACAGATATTCCCAAAACCTGGATGGGTTGAGCATGACCCAAATGAGATTTGGTCCTCTCAAATTAGTTGCGCTGCAGAAGCTATCGCTAAAATAGGGATTTCCGGTAGAGAAATAGCTGCCATTGGCATCACCAATCAACGCGAAACAACAATCGTCTGGGATAGAGAAACTAGCAAACCTTTATACAATGCCATTGTTTGGCAAGATCGCCGAACAGCAAAATATTGCGATAAATTAAAAGCAGATGGCCATGCAGATATGATTCAAAAAAAGACAGGACTGGTTTTAGACGCTTATTTTTCTGGGACTAAGGTAAAATGGATTTTGGACAATGTAGAAGGCGCTCGTGAAAAAGCAGAACAAGGAAAACTATGTTTCGGAACTGTAGACACCTGGTTAATCTGGAAACTAACTCGAGGTAAAATGTTCATGACTGATGTCTCTAATGCAAGTCGAACTTTATTGTTAAACATTCATACATTAGAATGGGATACTGAATTACTTGAGTTATTCGACATACCACTAGCCATGTTACCCGAAGTAAAACAAAGCAGCGAAATATATGGACAAACCAGCACTACACTATTTTCTACAAAAATTCCAATCGCCGGTGTAGCAGGAGACCAACAAGCCGCACTTTTTGGACAATTATGTACCGAACCGGGTATGGTAAAAAACACTTACGGAACGGGATGCTTCATGCTAATGAATATTGGCGACAAACCTGTTTATTCTAAAAATAATTTACTGACTACGGTCGCTTGGAAAATCAACGGTAAAACCACTTACGCCTTAGAAGGAAGTGTTTTTGTAGGTGGAGCGGCAGTACAATGGTTGCGAGACGGGGCAAAAATGATCAATACAGCGGCAGAAATCGAAACTTTAGCAGCGAGCGTACCAGACAATGGAGGCGTTTATTTTGTTCCTGCTTTAACTGGATTAGGTGCACCACATTGGGACCAGTATGCCAGAGGCGCAATTCTGGGTATTACAAGAGGAACGACCAACGGTCATATAGCACGTGCGACCCTAGAGGGAATCGCTTATCAAGTATATGACTTAGCAAAATCAATGGAAGCTGATTTTGGAAAAGAAGGAAAAGAATTAAAAGTCGATGGTGGAGCAGCTGTTAATAATTTAATGATGCAATTTCAATCCGATTTGTTTGGCTCTAATGTAATTAGACCAAAAACGCTAGAAACGACAGCATTAGGCGCTGCTTACTTAGCTGGATTGGCTGTGGGCTACTGGAAAAGTGTAGATGACTTACAACAACAATGGTCTATTGACCGGGAATTTACTCCGGAAATGCCAAGAGAAGAAGTAGATAAACTACTAAAAAACTGGAACAAAGCCGTTGGGCGCGCTGGAAACTGGGTTGAAGAATAATTTTATTCCTAAAACAAAAATATGACACCATTTGTAGCAGAAATAATAGGCACAATGCTCCTTATTTTACTAGGTAACGGAGTAGTCGCAAACGTCGTTCTAAAAAAAAACAAAGGCAATAGTTCAGGATGGATTGTTATTACCGCAGGATGGGCATTTGCTGTTTTCGTAGCTGTTACCGTTGCAGGGCCAATTAGCGGAGCACACATAAATCCTGCCGTGACCATTGGGCTGGCAATCGCTGGTAAATTTGCATGGAATCAGGTAGCCTATTATATCATTGCACAAATGATTGGAGCTATGTTAGGAGCATTCTTAGTCTGGCTTTTCAATAAAGATCATTTCGCTATCACCGATAATGAAGGAGAAAAATTAGCTTGCTTTAGTACAAGCCCAGCTATCCGCAATTATTCTTCTAATTTAATCAGCGAAATCATCGGGACTTTCGTTTTAATTTTTGTGATCTTTCATATTGCTGGACCAGAACTTACTTTGAGCGCAGACAGTACTGCAAAAATAGGATTGGGTACTATTGGTGCATTGCCTGTCGCCATTTTGGTTTGGGCTATCGGTCTGTCTTTAGGAGGAACAACCGGTTATGCCATTAATCCCGCAAGAGACCTGGGGCCACGTATAATGCATGCAATCTTACCTGTAAAAGGGAGCAGCGACTGGTCTTATGCCTGGATTCCGGTAGTAGGACCTATAGTTGGGGCAGCCATAGCCGCAGGGCTACATATGGTATTACAATAACACTAAAAAAATAAAGTAATGAAAACCAAAATTTTTTGCGCTCTATTCATATGCTTAGGGTTAACTGGATACGCTCAAAAAACGGTTGTTTCATACACAATAAACACCTCTAAAACGGAAATAAAAACATCTCGATTAGATTTTAATGTCAATCTTAGAACTAGCCATTTATGGAGAGGACTGGTCATAAACGATGGCATGACCGCCACTGGTTACATCCACTATGCCCTAAACAAAGAACAAAACTTTACTGTTGGGTTTTGGGGCGGAGCCGGATTTGATGGAAGGTACACTGAAATAAATTATTTCGTTCAATACCAGAAAAACAACTTATCAATTGCATTGTGGGATTTATTCAATACGACTGGGGTTGAAACTCCGCGGGTATTTAATTATGACAAACGAACTACCACACATCTCATTGATTTAAGAACATCCTACCGTTTTCCAGGAAACTTCCCTGTACGAATTGAAGCGGATGTATTACTTTATAGTGGTTTAAATGATCGTAAATTAAACGATAGTAATGATTATCGTAGCATACACTCTACCTATGTAGAATTAAGCTATCCACTTATTAGAGACCAAAAGGTAAATCTGAATGTATTTATGGGCGCTGCTTTTCCTATTAATGGGAGTAAGCATTTATATACTAACAAAACAGAAAGTAATTTTGATATCGTAAACACAGGTATGACGGTCACGAAAAACATTGAAATATTTGATTATAAGTTAGCTGTTTCTACAACTGCGATGTGGAATCCCGCTAATAAAATTGCAAGAATCCAATTAGATGTCGGTTTATTCTAAAGTTTTAATTTGTTGTATAAAGACTCGCTTATACTGAAAGAGAGTCTTTACTATTTTTAAAATTGTAATCTTTAGTTAGCCCAGATTAGAGTGAAAAGCCCGGAGTAAAAAAACTAAAAGTTTCCTGTTCTAGAAAAGCGACTGTAAGAAGCTCTTTCTGGGACTTTGGAAACTTTAATTCTTTACGAGGACTTGCAACGGAAAGCTGGAAAGAGCTCCACCTTTTGATTCTCAGCAGTAATACAAATAAAAACCAAAAACATTGTTAAATGTTCATCTGACATCTTGTCACATCTATAGCAATTACCGTATCTTTGCAATCTGAAAAAAGATAATGGAAAAGATAATTGAAGAAAGCAAACAAGGTGAAAGTCTTGTTCTAGAAAACAAACCTGAGAACACTAAAAAACTCTTTATAGAAAGCTATGGCTGTGCGATGAATTTTTCGGACAGCGAAATTGTAGCTTCCATATTATCTATTAACGGATACAATACCACTCAAGTTCTAGAAGAAGCCGATTTGGTTCTAGTAAACACTTGTTCCATTCGTGATAAAGCAGAGCAAACAGTGCGAAAACGTTTAGAGAAATACAATGCTGTAAAGCGTATTAACCCGAAAATGAAAGTTGGGGTTTTGGGCTGTATGGCAGAGCGTTTGAAAGACAAATTCCTAGAAGAAGAAAAAATTGTTGACCTAGTTGTAGGGCCTGATGCCTATAAAGATTTGCCTAATTTATTGGCTGAAGTTGAAGAAGGGCGTGATGCGATCAACGTAATTTTGTCGAAAGACGAAACCTATGGCGATATTTCACCGGTTCGTTTAATGAGTAATGGAATTACAGCACTAGTTTCTATCACTCGTGGTTGTGATAATATGTGTACGTTTTGCGTGGTGCCTTTTACCCGCGGACGAGAAAGAAGTCGTGAACCTCAAAGTATAATGAAGGAAATTCAGGATTTGTGGGACAAAGGGTTCAAGGAAATTACACTGCTTGGGCAAAATGTGGACAGTTATCTTTGGTATGGCGGCGGATTGAAAAAAGATTTCGCAACCGCATCTGAAATGCAAAAAGCAACTGCAGTTGATTTTGACCAATTATTAGAAATGGTAGCTGTTGGTTTCCCAAAAATGAGAATTCGATTTTCTACCTCTAATCCACAAGACATGCACGAAAGTGTTTTGCACGTAATTGCAAAACATCCAAATATCTGTAAACATATTCATTTACCAGTTCAATCAGGAAGCAATAGAATCTTGAAGGAAATGAACCGTTTGCATACCCGTGAAGAATACATGACATTGATTGATAAAATCAGAACTATTATTCCAAACGGATCTATCTCACAAGATATGATTGCCGGTTTCCCAACAGAAACAGAAGAAGACCATCAAGACACCTTGAGTTTAATGGAATATGTGAAATACAACTTTGGTTATATGTATTCTTACTCTGAAAGACCGGGAACATTAGCCGGAAGAAAAATGGAAGATGATGTAACCGAAGAAACTAAAGCACGAAGATTGCAGGAAATTGTAGACTTGCAACAAAAACATGCCTGGTCACGCTCTGAGGAATTTATTGGACAAACTGTAGAGGTTTTGGTGGAGAAAGTTTCAAAAAAATCTACCGAGGAATTTTCTGGAAGAAACTCACAAAGCATTACCGTAGTTTTCCCTAAAGAGAATTATAAAATTGGTGATTTTGTAAACGTAAAAATCACAAGCTGCACTAGCGGTACTTTAAAAGGAGAAGCAATTGCGTTGAGTGACATGAATTAAAAATACAAATAATGACAAAAAAACAAATACTCATCGCTATACTTACTTTCATCATAGGATTTGGAGGAACGTTTTATATAATTAGAACCTATTTCCCAAAACATAAAGTAGAAAAAACAGCCCTACAAAAAGACACGCAAACAAAAACTGACGAATAGACTATCTTTAAGATTATTAAGTCCCTGACTTAAAAAAAAGTTCTCTCGAAGCCAGTAAACAAAAAAAATAATGGAATCAGTTCAAAACATAAAACAGCGATTTGAGATTATTGGGAATGACCCAAAGTTAAATCGTGCGATAGAAAAAGCCATTCAGGTCGCCCCTACTGATATTTCAGTATTGGTTGTGGGTGAAAGTGGTGTTGGAAAAGAAAGCATTCCGAAAATTATTCATTCCCTTTCCCATAGAAAACACGGGAAATACATTGCGGTTAACTGTGGTGCGATACCTGAAGGTACGATCGACAGTGAACTTTTTGGTCATGAAAAAGGGGCTTTTACAGGAGCAACAGCAACGCGCGAAGGTTATTTTGAAGTAGCTGATGGCGGAACAATTTTCCTTGACGAAGTAGGCGAACTACCACTTACAACCCAAGTTAGGTTACTTCGTATTCTAGAAAATGGCGAATTTATGAAAGTTGGTTCTTCCCAAGTACAAAAAACAGATGTAAGAATCGTAGCAGCTACCAATGTAAATTTATTTGATGCTATCGAAAAAGGAAAATTCAGAGAGGATTTATACTATCGTTTAAGTACCGTTGATATTCTACTCCCTCCATTACGAGACAGAAAAGATGACATTCATTTATTATTCAGAAAATTTGCTGCTGACTTTGCTTTCAAATACAAAATGCCTCCATTAAAACTGGATGAAGGCGCAGTTCAAGTATTACAAAAATTTCGCTGGAGCGGAAACATCCGTCAGCTGCGAAATGTTGCTGAACAAATTTCTGTTTTAGAAACCAATCGCGATATTAGTGCTGCTGTTTTACAATCTTATCTACCTTCTGAAGGCAGCAATTTGCCTTCGGTTATAAAGGATAAAAAAAGTGAGAGTGATTTTAGTAACGAAAGAGAAATTCTGTACAAAGTGCTTTTTGACATGAAAAGTGATTTACATGATCTAAAAAAACTTACTTTAGAATTGATGGAAAACGGCAGTTCTAAAGTTCAGGAAACTAATAAAAACCTGATTACCAAAATATATGGCTCTAAAGAAAATGATAATGAAATAGATTTTGAAGAAGAACCAAGAACAGCATTGATTTCGAGTCAAAGCAATGAAGGAAACTATCAAGAAAATGACGACAATTATCTTTTTGCCGAAACTGTTGAAGAGGAAGAAGAAGTTTTGAGATTAGAACAAAAGGAAATCGAAATGATTAAAAAATCATTAGAAAAAAATAAAGGAAAACGAAAAGCCGCTGCAGATGAGTTAGGGATTTCGGAAAGAACTTTGTATCGAAAAATTAAACAATTCGATTTATAACACAACTAAAACATCCAAAAAATAATTCGCTATTTTCCGATAGCTGAGCGAATTCTAAATTTGGAAAAGCAAAAACTAATAAATCAATTTCCTCATCCAAATTAGTATATTTGGCAAAATTGAAAATTATAAATTCGATCAAATTGGAATTTGAGTTTTCAAAAAATGGAATTTTCAATAATAAATATGAAAAAAATATATTCTTCACTAGCGCTGTTTTCTCTATTTATTTTAACTTCTTGTTCCGTGTACAACTTCACTGGAACTGGAAAGATCGATGCAAAAACATTTCAAGTTAACTTTTTTCAAAACAATGCCGCATTGATTGAACCTGGAATTGATAGAACATTTACGCTTGCCTTACAAGATATTATTCAGAATCAAACCAATCTAAATTTAGTAAAAAACGGAGGCGATTTAACTTATGAAGGCGAAATTGTCGATTATAGAATAAGCCCAATGACTGCGACGGCAGATCAAAAAGCTTCCCAAAACCGTTTGAAAATTAGAGTGAACGTAAGATTTACTAATAAAAACAAGGAAGCCGATAATTTCGAAAAAACCTTTGAATTTTATTTTGATTACGCTGCTACCGAACAACTTTCTGGCTCCACTTTAAATAGTGCGATTGACGTGATTTATGAAAGAATCACCCAAGACATATTTAATGAATCTCTCGCTAAATGGTAATCACACTTCGCAATTAGATTTAAAAAATCTGAAATCTGAAACTTAAAAATGAACGTAACGTCTTATACAGCCTTAATCAATAAACCAAACACTATTTCTGAGCTAGATACTTTAGCTTTAGATAAAGTACTGGATGAATTTCCCTTTTTTCAAAGCGCAAGAGCTTTACGATTAAAAGGACTATACAACCAAAATAGTTTTAGATATAATTTTGCTTTAAAAGTTACTGCTGCACATACAACCGATAGAACGGTCTTATTTGACTTCATAACTTCAGATACCTTTATCGCAATTCAAAACGATTTGTTTGATAAAAAAGCGTTGGAACTTCTAGATATCGATGTCATTGACGGCGAAATAATCTCCCCTCAAGAGATTGTAGAACCAAAAAAGAACACACTAGAACAATCAATCTTAACCTCTATAAAAGGAGTTTCTGCTGTTGAGATAAATACTGAACTAAATCCTACAGAAGAGAAACTAGCCATAGGCACACCATTAGATTTTTCTAAGAACGAACAACATTCTTTCCAGGAATGGCTTCAGCTATCTAGAACACAGCCTATCGACAGGGAGAATAAAAAAACAACCATCCCAAAACCAACAACACAAAACGAAGGTCAAAAGAAAAAAGCAGCATTAATAGATAAGTTTATTGAAACGAGCCCAAAGATATCTCCAGTTAAACACGGAGTAACATCCACGGTTCGAATTGATATAAACAGGGACGATCATTCTTCACTAATGACTGAAACTTTAGCAAGGGTATATTTAGAACAAAAAAAATATCAAAAAGCGATTCAAGCTTATGATATATTAATTTTGAAATATCCAGAAAAAAGTAGTTTCTTTGCAGACCGTATAGCGGATATTAAGATTTTACAACAAAATAATAATTAAACAATGAGCACATTTTCAATTTTTTTAGTTTTAATAACAATAGTTTGTTTTCTATTGATTGTAGTAATAATGGTTCAAAACCCTAAAGGCGGTGGATTATCATCTACAATAGGTGGTTCTCAAATGTTAGGTGGAGTACAAAAAACAACTGACTTTTTAGACAAAAGTACTTGGACATTGGCTACAATACTAATCGCATTAATATTATTATCAAGTTTAAGCTTCACAGGAACATTAAGCGATACAGATTCTAAAATTATTGACAACACAGAAACTGCAGCTCCAGTTGCACCTGCTACACCAATACAAGACGTACCAGCTACAAAATAATTCATCACATATATTATAAAAAATGCCAGCCTGACAAAGCTGGCATTTTTTATAAGAAATTATGTCAGTTAAATAAGGGTGGCATAATTTCTGACTTTCAATACACACTAATATAATTAAAAAATAAAATCATGGCTTTAAACATTAAACCACTTTCTGACCGCGTTCTTATAGAACCAGTAGCTGCTGAAACAAAAACTGCGTCAGGGATTTTTATTCCAGATACTGCTAAAGAAAAACCACAAAAAGGAACTGTTGTTGCAGTTGGAAATGGTACAAAAGAACTTACGATGACTGTAAAAGTTGGAGACAGCGTTCTTTACGGAAAATATGCTGGTACTGAATTGAAATTAGAAGGTAAAGATTATTTGATAATGAGAGAAGATGACATTCTTGCAATAATATAATTGCAGAAATAAATCTAAAATAATACAGGCAAGTATAAACTTGTCTCTTCAAAAAATTTAAAAAAAATAAAAGAAATGGCAAAAGATATAAAATTTGATATAGAAGCTCGTGACGGATTAAAACGTGGCGTTGATGCATTAGCAAATGCGGTTAAAGTTACTCTAGGGCCAAAAGGTCGTAATGTAATTATTGGAAAATCATTTGGTGGACCAACAGTAACAAAAGATGGAGTAACTGTAGCTAAAGAAATTGAATTGAAAGACCCATTAGAAAACATGGGAGCTCAAATGGTAAAAGAAGTAGCATCAAAAACCAATGATTTGGCTGGAGACGGAACTACAACTGCAACTGTTTTAGCGCAAGCAATTGTAAAAGAAGGATTAAAAAACGTTGCGGCAGGAGCAAATCCAATGGATTTGAAACGCGGTATCGATAAAGCGGTCGAAGCTATTGTTGCTGACTTAGCGAAACAATCTCAAGTGGTAGGTACTGATTCTGATAAAATCAAACAAATTGCTTCTATCTCTGCGAATAATGACGAAGTAATCGGTGAGTTAATCGCTGCTGCTTTTGCAAAAGTAGGAAAAGAGGGTGTTATCACCGTTGAAGAAGCAAAAGGAACAGATACTTATGTAGATGTTGTAGAAGGAATGCAATTTGACAGAGGATATCTTTCTCCGTATTTTGTTACCAATTCTGAAAAAATGGAAGTAGAATTAGAGAATCCTTATATCTTGTTATACGACAAAAAGGTTTCTTCTCTAAAAGAATTATTACCAGTTCTTGAACCAGTTGCTCAATCTGGAAAACCATTGTTAATTATTGCTGAAGATGTAGATGGTGAAGCACTATCAACATTGGTTGTAAATAAATTACGTGGAGCTTTAAAAATTGCTGCTGTAAAAGCACCTGGTTTTGGAGATAGAAGAAAAGCAATGCTTGAAGATATCGCGATCTTGACTGGTGGAACTGTAATCTCTGAAGAAAGAGGATATACCCTTGAGAATACTACCTTAGAAATGTTAGGTACTGCTAAAAAAGTAACTATCGATAAAGACAACTCAACGATTGTAAGTGGTGCTGGTGAAGCTGACATGATCAAAAATCGTGTAAACCAAATTAAAGGTCAAATGGAAGCTACAACTTCTGATTATGACAAAGAAAAATTACAGGAACGTCTAGCTAAATTAGCTGGTGGAGTTGCTGTTCTTTATGTTGGTGCTGCTTCTGAAGTAGAAATGAAAGAGAAAAAAGACAGAGTTGACGACGCACTTCACGCAACTCGCGCAGCTGTAGAAGAAGGTATTGTTGCTGGTGGTGGTGTTGCATTATTAAGAGCTAAAAATGTATTAAGCGCTATAAAAGCAGACAATGCAGATGAGGCAACTGGAATACAAATTGTATCTCGTGCAGTTGAATCACCATTAAGAACTATTGTTGAGAACGCAGGTCTTGAAGGTTCTGTTGTTGTTGCAAAAGTAGCTGAAGGAAAAGGCGATTTTGGTTACAATGCTAAAACAGATGAATATGTAGACATGCTGAAAGCTGGTATTATCGATCCTAAAAAAGTAACACGTGTTGCGTTAGAAAACGCTGCATCAGTTGCGGGAATGATTTTGACTACTGAATGTGCTTTAATTGATATTAAAGAAGAAAACGGTGGTGGAAACCCAATGGGTGGCGGTATGCCAGGAATGATGTAGCATCAAACAAACCCTTTTATATAAAAAATCCGTCCCGTTTAATAATGGGACGGATTTTCTATTTATACAGATCTGCTAAAAACCACAAGTATCAGTCCTAAAAAAACAACATGTGTAACATTGAAAAATGCTTCCTCATTTACCAGAAAAAAAATTAACCACTGAATGTCTTTTGATTGATATTAAAGAAGAAAATGATGGAGGAAACCCAATGAGTGGCGGTATGCCAGGAATGATATAATGTTTTGTCGAAAGACAAAAACAGAGCTGAAAAGCCCGAAGTTTATCGCTTCGGGCTTTTTTTGTGCCTATTTTTGGATCAAGGCTGTACTTTTCAAGTTTTAACAAAATGTACAGCGTAAACTGTATATTTTGTTAACGTTTAAAATAAAAAAAACAAATATTATTTCTTTATTATACTTTCGAGATGGAAAGAAATTTCATGCATAAAGTCTTTAATTCTGTAGGATTATATATATATATATATATATATATATATATTAGCTACATGAATGGCAATAAAAATGTTAAAACACACATATATATGTTTTCCTTGCTTTTATTTTTTACAAATTATAAAAACAAAATAATAACAACAGCTCAGGTTAAATTAAGCAAACAAGTTTTTTTGTTGATGCAAAAAATAAAAATGCAGTTGACTATTATCGGAACGAGATTGAAAGTACCGTTTCGCTATTAGTTTCTCAAAAACAAATTATAAATCGAGAGTTAAACAAAAACGAAAGAGCAGCAATCATAGCAATTGCATTTCCAGAGGTCATACGATTTAACTCGTTTAGTGATTTAATTGAAACCTCTTCCAATAGAATATTATACATCAACAGAGGAAAAATGGCTTCTGATTTTTCGATAGGATATTTCCAGATGAAACCCTCTTTTGTAGAAGACTCGGAAGAGTTTGTCGCTAATTCTGAAAACTTAGAAAAATACAATTTTATTGTAATTTAGGATAAAGATGAAAAGAAAAGCAGAGAAGAAAGAATTAATCGTTTAGAAAACGTGCAATGGCAGTTGCGGTATTTAAAGGTATTTTATCAGGTGCTTGATGAAAAATACAAAAATATTGCCTTTAGAAGCAGAGATGAAAAAATTAGGCTTTATGGCACAGCTTACAATTATGGATTCTAGCAACCTGAACAAGCAATAATCAAGTATCAAACCATAAAAGTATTTCTGTACGGAAAAAACTCGAACAAAAAAAAATTGGCGTTTGCTGATTTTTCAATAGATTTTATAAATACATACTCAACCATTTTTAACCAATAAACTGCTATAAACTATGAAGCAAAACAAAATAGTATTAATTAGTGTGCTATTCCTATTATTGACAAATTATTCTTGCCAAGTGAAAGAATTGTAACCCATTTCAACTATAAAAGGTTCGCTTGAAACTACGAAAAAGGTAAGTCCTGCTTTTTTTAAACACGATTTAAGCAGTTACAAGATCATACCCATCTGGAAATAGGCAATAACATTTGAAAATACAGAAGCTGTAGAAGTGAATTTTACCTTGGATAAAAAAACTTATAAGCCATTATCTAAAAATGGAAAAATTAGTGGGCGACAGCGATTATTGCTTACATTTGAGAAAGGAAAAATTAGAGAAACCATTATAGAATATATTCCATCGGATACATTTATGGGAGATATAAAAGATATCAATAGCGGTAATTTTAAATCAAAGCAATTTGATGGCGAAGTTTCATTTAAAAACCCAAAAGACAATTATACTATGGTCTGGGTCTTATCAAAAGGTGTTGTAATTAAAAAATTAAAACGGACGTCGTCAATCACAAAACAAAAAAAGACATCTAAAACAGCTACTAGCCTAGGCTACGTTTGTGGTGACCGTGAAATTGAATATGAAGTTTGTGTTGGCCCAGGAGGAGAGGAAGTTTGTTCAAACTACACATATAGTGTTTATGAATGTGAATGGATAGACGAGCCAGATCCAGAAACACCACCCCAAGAAGATCCTTATGACTGTGCAGTTAATAATAGTTGGCCTTGGTGTCAAGATGGTGGTGGTGGGGAAGACCCTCCTCCTCCAGCCGATCCACTTAGCGCCCCTTGTGATAACTTAAGAACAGTTTTTAGTGACATTAACCCAGAAAATATAAAATCACAAATTGATTGACTAAAGGAGAAAGTGAATGCTCCAATTAATAACTTAGAACACGCCGTAGAAGTTCAAAAACGTATGAATCCTGATGAAACTTATAGATATGAATACACTCAGATTTCCTCAACTAATGAATTTTCAGTAGAGATATCAACGGGATCTACTTATATTGGTAGCATTCATAGTCATCCAGAAAATGGTTACGATATGTTTTCGTTTCAAGATATAAAAACATTATTAGCTACTTATGATAACGCAAGTTCTACCAGAGCTCGGGATGTTTTTCTTTCGATAGTGGTTGAAGACAATACTACTGGGGAAGCACTTATTTATACCCTACAGATTGACCAAGTTGCTATGCTGCGTAGTGAGGTTAATGCGGTATGGAATGATCCAAAATATAGTGGGTTTTCCGAAGAAAAAAAAATAAATTTAATACACGCTGAGCAAGCACAGAAATATGAAAAAAGTAATAATCAGCTAGAGAAAAGTTTTTTAGAGCAATTTAATAATTATGGGATTTCTCTTTTCAAAGGAGGCAATACACTAAATAATTGGGATAAACTAACGCTAAATCAATCAACCATAACAAAAACCCCTTGTCAATAACATATATAATTATGAAAAAAATTAACCTTACACTTTTGTTCATTGTGCTTACAATATCTTGCAAGGCACAATCTCCCGTATTTGATATTGAAGATCGAAATAATAGAGTTCCGGAAATTCAAGGCTTTTATATTAAAGACACAACTAACCAATTGAATGCCTATGAAGGCACTTATATTTATACCAGCGGTACTACTTCGCTTAAAATTGTATTACAAAAAAGGACAATGTACCAACTATATTCCGTCCCCGGTATTCGTTACGACGATTTAATTATTGGCGAATACCAATATATAAAAGATGGCATAGAATTGATAAATACACTCTATAAATTAGACCATCAAAACAATCATAGCATCACAGCAAATAGAATCTTGATTGGAAATGAATTGGGGTGCAATATTTGTGCCCCATCTGAAAAACGATTAGCTGGTGGTATTGTAGATGAGATTACACATAATTCGGGCGATATCCAAATTAGAAGAGTAACTGTAAATAGCCAAGCTGCCATTGAAATTTGGATTGGCTGGAGGATGCGTACTTATAAAGAGGGCACTCCAAAACCCGCAAAGCCCTATTTTGGTAGTTACATTACTTTAATAAAGCAATAGAATAAGATTTAGTAAAAAGGAATCAATCCTGCTCTAAAATTTTTTAGCAAGATTTTTCTTGTATTGTTTTATAATTGCTATAATTTTTTTGTGTCTTGCTACAGGGATTCAAATCATATCTCGTGCAGTAGAATCTCAATTAAGAACTATTGTAGAAAATGCAGGTCTTGAAGGTTTTGTTGTTGTTGCAAAAGTAGCTGAAGAAAAAGGTGATTTTGGCTACAATGCTAAAAATGACGAATATGTTGATATGCTAAAAGCTGGTATTATTGATCCTAAAAAAGTAACACGTGTTGCGTTAGAAAACGCTGCATCTGTTGCAGGGATGATACTAACGACCGAATGTGCGTTGATTGACATTAAAGAGGAAAATGCAGGCGGAATGCCAATGGGTGGCGGTATGCCGGGAATGATGTAATTCCAAACCATTTATCATAAAAAAATCCGTTCACAAAATAGACTGAACCCAAAAGTTTGGACAAATTTATAATTAATTTTGATAATAATGAGCTCGATATTGTATCGGGCTCATT
>NZ_JASMRI010000036.1:0-34458 GCF_041431375.1 Flavobacterium sp. Arc3
AGCCCGATACAATATCGAGCTCATTATTATCAAAATTAATTATAAATTTGTCCAAACTTTTGGGTTCAGTCTATTTTAATGTATCGGGTTTTTGTTTTAAAGTCTCATTAAAAGTCTTTATGTTATTGTTATTGTTTTGGTGTTGTTGTTGGTTTTTCGAACATTTCCAATTCAAAAATCAGGGTCGTATTTGGCGGTATAACACCACCAGCACCTTGTTCCCCATAAGCTAGCTTAGAGGGGATAAAAGCGACTACCTTGTCTCCATAAGACATTAAAGATAATGCTTCTAAAAAGCCAGGAATCATACCCTCTTTTTTTCCTGCTTGAAAAGGAAAAGCCTGGTATCCGTTTTGTGCGGCTCTATACTGATCGTATTTACCGTACGATTTATTTACGTCTTCATAGCTACTGTCAAATAAGCTTCCATCTTCAAAATAACCGGCATAGTGAAAATAGAAAGTACTACCGTCAATCGGTTTTACATCTGTACCTTTTTGAACTATTTTGTAAGTCAATCCAGAAGGTGTTGTAGTAGCAGTTGCTTTTACAGTAGCGAAATAAGCCTTTTTTGAAGCGATTACCGGCGCATATTTTTCCATATAGACTTTTTTACTTTCTGCTTCAGCCGCTGCTTGCTTCGCTTTGTTTCCTGCTTCAGCTGCTACTTGCTTCGCTTTATTTTCTGCATCGATTAATGCTTGTTTCTTAGCATCTTCTTCTTTATTTAAAAAATAATCGGAGAATACTTTTGGAGCATCAAACTTTTTTGCCAAAGCACCTTTTCTTGTAATAGTTATCTTTGTAATCGCATCACCCTGAGCAATCGCATTTACGACGTTCATGCCCTCAGTTACATGGCCAAAAATAGTGTGCTTTCCGTTTAACCATGGCGTATCTTTATGAGTTATAAAAAACTGAGTGGAATTGCTCGCTGGACCAGAGTTGGCCATAGCCAAAACACCACTTTTGTCAAACTTCAGGTCAGTGACTTCATCTTTAAAAGCGTAGCCAGCAGTACCACCACCACTTCCTGTAGGATCTCCTCCCTGAATCATAAAGTCTTTGATGACTCTGTGAAATTTTAAACCATCATAAAAAGGTTTCCCCTTCAATTTATCATTTGTAACAAAAGTGTTTTTTCCTTCAACAAGCGAAATGAAATTAGCAACCGTAACAGGTGTTTTTTCAAACTCTAACTGAGTGGTTATATCGCCTTTAGTTGTAGAAATAGTTGCAAAGATACTTTCGACAACTGGAGCTTTTACTACGGCCTTAACTGCTGAGACAGGTTTCTTAGTAGGGACTATTTTTTTTGTGGTTTGAGCCTGTGCACTTATCATTCCGATGCACATTAAAAATAGAAGTTTAAGTTTCATTTTATATTTATTTAAGGACTAATTTATAAAGGTCTATTTGATTATTGAGGTGCTGCTTCCAATAATTCTATTTCAAAAACAATATTTGCATTGGGCGGAATTACATCTCCTGCTCCACCGGCACCATACGCTAAGTGAGAAGGTATAAATAAAATTGCCTTATCACCAAAAGATAATTTTTCTAACCCTTCAATGAAACCAGGAATCATGCCATCTTTTTTCCCTGCCTGAAAAGGAATAGGCTGATATCCATTTTGAGCGGCTCTGTCTGGATCAAATTTTCCATAAGTTTGAGCTACATTTTCTATACTTGTATCAAAAAGATGACCGTCTTCCAGAAAACCTGCGTAATGAATAGATAGCGGTGCACCCTTTGCAGGTTTTTTGCCCCCTGCTTTGTGAGTGATTACATATTTAAGTCCGGTAGAAGTTTTTGTTGCTTTACTTTTTAAGGCATTAAAATATTTAACCTTGTCTTCACGAACATCTTTATATTTCTCGTCGTATTTTTTTTTGCTTTGTTCTGCTAAAGCCAATTTTTGCTTTTGCTTTTCAGACTCCACAGAGAAGTAATCGTAGAATGTTTTTACCGCGTTAAACTTTTTTGCAGCTTCTCCTTTTCGAATAATTGTAACTTTATTCAAGTAGTCGTTCTGTTCAATCAAGTTTACAACATTCATTCCTTTATCAACTACATGTCCAAAAATGGTGTGCTTACCGTCTAACCATGGGGTTGCAACATGCGTAATAAAAAATTGACTGCTATTAGTTGCAGGGCCATTATTTGCCATTGCCAAAACGCCACCACCATCAAAACGCAAATCGGTAATTTCATCCTTAAATTTGTATCCGGCATCACCTGAACCTGTACCTAATGGATCTCCAGTTTGTATCATGAAATCTTTAATAACTCTGTGGAACCTCAGGCCATCATAAAATGGTTTTGCTTTCAGGTTATCATTGGTAACGAAATCATTTTTACCTTCGGCCAAAGTAACAAAGTTGGCTACAGTAATAGGTGCTTTTTTATAATCTAAAGCTACTATTATAGTTCCTCTGCTAGTTTCTAGTTTTGCATATAAACCATCTGGAAGATTGCTGTTTTCCTCATTGCAGGAATATAGTGTAGCAATTGCAAGTAATACGAATAGGATTCTTTTTTTCATAACGATAGTGATTAACTTACTATTTTAAAGTGTCTTTTGCTTTTTTTATTGGAGCTGCTGCTTGTGGGGTACTGTCTGGTTGTGCCTTTTTTAAAGTTGGAACTGTAGTAATTGATTTTGTTTCCAATTGTTTTTTATAAACGGCTTCCGGTTTAAAATCGTGTAATGTAACAGTACAGATTAAAGGCTGGTTTACACCAATTCTTTTATTGTCTCCATGATAACCAAACCCCATATGCGAAGGAAAAAGAAAATTTACTTTTTCATTTTTATGCATTAGTTTGATTCCGTCTCTTAATCCCATCATAATGTCCTGTTTATCGACATAATATATTTGTGGTCTCAATTCTAATTCAGAGTATATGACAGCACCACTAAGGTCTTTTATTTCATAATCAAAGAAAACAACATCTCCTCTTTTTGGGCTTAGGGTGTCTATTTCATTTGCAGTTTCATAAGAATACCAATAGCCTTTTGAAGAAGCAATATAATCCACTTCTGGATTGCTTTTCATTAGTTTCTTGATCTGATCTTCTTCGCCAGCCACTAATTTTTTATTTCTTACCACTGATTTTTTCATGAAACTTCCTGAAGTTTGTGAAATTGGTCTTCGGGCTTCCTGCTGCTGTTTACAACTGGAAACCGTAAGAAAAAAAAATAAAGCAATTGCAATAATAGGACTAAATTTCATGATGTCTTATATTGTTAGTTTTGTTATTAAATCTTCAAATTTACGTACTGTTTCTTCCATGGATACTTCTGATTTTCCTCCAGCCGCATTGCGGTGTCCTCCACCTTGAAAATGATCTCTTGCAAATTGATTTACATCAAAGTCTCCTTGTGAACGGAAAGATATTTTGATTATTTTTTCGTCCTTATTTTCGATGAAAATGGCTGTAAATACAATTCCTTTTATACTCAAACCATAGTTTACGATGCCTTCCGTATCTCCTTTCACATAACCAAAGGTATTCAATTCATCCTGAGTAAGGGTAGTATAGCTTGCATGATGTTCTGAAATTACCTTCAAATTTTGAAGTGCTCTACCCAATAGTTGCAATCTACTGTAAGAACTATTTTCAAAAAGTAAATTGGGTATTTTAGTGTTCTCAACACCTAAATCAATTAAATCAGCAACAATTCTATGTGTATTTCCTGTAGTTCCTGGGAATCTGAAAGAACCAGAGTCGGTTAGAATTCCAGTATAAATACAGGTTCCTATAGTCTTATCGATATCTTCTTTTTTACCAAGAAAGGAAATGAAGTTGTACAGCATTTCACAAGTAGAACCAAAAGAGGTGTCTGAATAAGTATAAGCAGCATAGTCATCTGGCTTTTGATGATGGTCAATCATTATAAATGGCGCCTTCATCACGGCTAAAACAGCCTCCATATCACCCCCTACACGGTGCAAGGCATTAAAGTCTAGCGTAAAAATAAGATCGGCGGTCTCTAGTATTTTAGTGCAATTTTCTTTGTCTTTTTCGAATATTTTAATGGCCTCTGAGCCTGGAAGCCAAGAAAGGAACTCCGGAAATTCATTAGGAGCAATCACGATAGGTTCGTGATTGTTTTTTAATAAAAAATGATATAATCCTAAAGTAGAACCCATAGCATCCCCGTCAGGTCCTCTATGTGGAATGATTGCAATTTTTTTTGGTGTTGCTAATAACAACTGTATCGCTTGAATGTCTTGTATTTTCATAGTGTGCGAAATTACATTTTTTTAATGTAAAGTTGAAAATATTTAGAAGTTAACGTTGTTTTTCATTTCAAAAATTGTCTAATCTTCTTCTTTTGAATTTTTCATACAAATGATATTTAGGTCCTTTTACAATTTGTGAATTGTAAATACCTATTGGTCCCGAGGCTAAATAAGCTGTGAAACAAGCAATCCCTATAAATAATCCACTTTCTATACCAAAGAGTTCCATTCCCATAACGGTACAGGCAATAGGGGTATGTGTGGCTCCTGAAAAGACAGCTACAAACCCCATTCCAGCCAAAAGAGCAATAGGCATTGGGACAAAAATGGATAAGGCACTTCCCATGGTGGCGCCAATAAAAAATAAGGGAGTAACTTCACCTCCTTTAAATCCAGCACCTAAAGTAAATCCAGTGAATAATATTTTTAGTAAAAAGTCATAATATCCACTTGGATTAGAAAATGATTCGACAATTATAGGGACACCTAAACCTTGGTATTTTGTGGTTCCGATGAAATACATTGCGAATGCTAGTAGTATCCCTCCCACAAAAGGACGCAATGGCGGATATTGGATTGTTCGCGAAAATAATGCACCCCAAAAATGAGTGCTTCTTGAAAAAAGCATGGCTGCTAGTCCAAACAATATACTAACAGGAATAATCCAAAGCAGTAATTTAAAAGTAAATGCAGGGACGACAGGAATTGTATAATGGGTGTGTTGTACTTCCCAGAATTCGACTGTGTAGTACGCCATAAAGGCTACTAAAAAAGATAAAATAATGCTTTTGAAACTCACTTTACTAAAGTAGAGTACCTCTAAAGCAAATAAAGCACCGGTCAACGGTGTCCCAAAAACGGAAGCAAATCCCGCACTGATTCCGAGTATGATAATTGTTCTTCTGTCTGAATTATCAAGTTTAAAAAGGCCCGTAAACTGATCGGCTATTGCACCTCCCATTTGCACAGCAGTTCCTTCACGACCGGCTGAGCCTCCAAAGAAATGGGTAATGATCGTACCTACTAACACTAACGGAGCCATTATTAAAGGAATCCTCTTTTTAGGAGTTTCATATTCTTCTAATAATAAATTGTTTCCTTTTACTGCTTCTTGACCATAATAGTGATATCCTAATCCTATAACTAATCCACCTATTGGCAATAGCCAAATAATCCAGTTGTGCTGCCCTCTATATTGAGCAGCCCACTCTAACGCCACTAATAAAAAAGCAGAGGCTGAGCCAGACAAAAAACCTATCAAAACACAAATGAAAATCCATTTGAGAGCTCCTTCTACAATTTTTTTTGTTTTTTCTAAATTCATTCTTTTCAACATCGGTATTACCCAAGCAATTTTTTGCTAAAGTATTATATTCCTTCGGAAATATTGTGTTTTTCAGGAAGTACAGCTGTAAATTCAATTTCTACAAGATATTCAGGAGCTACTAATTTACTAATTTCATAAAAACCGGTAGTAGGTTTTACTTCTTTAAAAAAATGTGCATGTGCTTTAGCAACGGCCTCAAAGGAAGTGATGTCAGTAGTAAAAATTCGGGTGCGAATGACATCTTTCATGCTTGCATTTAAATCTTCAAGTACTTTTTCTACTCTTTCAAGAATATTAAATGTCTGAGAGTAAGCATCATCTGCTTTTACTTTTTCTCCATCTACAATCGCTACGGTTCCTGAAACTTCAATAATATTCCCAATACGTACAGCGCGACAATAGCCCATTTTATCTTCCCAAGGCGAACCTGTTAATATGTTTTCTCTTTTCATTTTGATAGTTTTTAGCTTGTTAATTAAGGAATGGTATTTGGTTATCTAGTTTTTGGTATATTTTTTGCAATTTATAAAAAATATTAAAATAAAAAATACTGATTTTATATAAATAAGTTCGATTTTGAAAGGGCTGCTTTAGCATATTTTATTTACTAAAACATACTATTATTGAAAATTTGAAGTTATAAAAGGAAGTATAAAGTATACCATTTTTATGTTTTTATAATTTTGGTTTTTTACTTTAAAAAAAATGAACATATGATAAATAGATACACAATTAAAATGAAGCAAATTTTCTTTTTTCTTTTTTTATTAGGAATGATTTCTAATAGTTATTCTCAGGAAGAATTTAAAGGTAAATTTAAAGCGGTTCCTCCTAAAAGCAAAGAATTGAAAGTTGAGGCAGTAGTTCCTAGAGATCCAGGACCACCCCAGGTTATACCGTATGTTGCTGCTGCTATACCAGAAAACACTTTTAAAGTCCCCAAAAATGATGTTATAATTGCTTCAGAAGTTTATAGAAGAAATCAAGATTTAGGTCTTTTTAAAACCAATTCTAAAACAGCAAAAGTTAGGTATCGCGATGCAGCTTATGTTGATGGTGATAAAATTAGGATTTACGTAAACTATAAAGTGGTAGATTATGAAGTTTTATTGGAAGGAGAATTTAAAGGATTTGAAATAAAACTTGAAAAAGGGATTAATAGAATAGATTTTGAAGCTTTAAATGAAGGTTTTGCCTCACCAAATACGGCAGAATTTGAAGTTTATGACGATAATGGAAAGTTGATCTCTTCAAGTCAATGGAATATAGGCGAAGGTTACAAGGCTACAATAATTGTAGACAAACAATAATCTATAAGTAGTTTGTTAATTTTTTTAAAACAATGAGGAATTGGATGGTGATACTAAGCCTAGAATGTGTTTCATTGCTAAATTAGGTTAATTTTTATTTAATGTTAGTCTAAGGTTTTGTTTTCTAAATAGAAAGCACGGTATATTTGTCGCAACTTGATATTTAGAGTATTTAAAAACAAAGTAGTATAATATGAAACAGATATTATTGGTTATTATGATGTGTTTTGCAATAAACAGCTATTCTCAAACTGAGTTTAGTTCTAAGTTTAAAGCAATACCTCCTTTAGATACAAGCATTAAAACTAAAAAAGCAATGCCAGCAACGGTTGCGCCACCAGATATTGTAGCTCCAAATATTTTAAAAAAGCCTGAAGTTAAATTTCAGAGTACTAATTTTAAAATTGGTGATCCTGATCCTATTTCTATGATTCAAACCAATGATTTTATTAATCCAGGTGATGAAATACGAGATAAAATGAACAAGAGTATTGAGAAGTCATTAGTAAGTAGTGGCTTAAAGGAGGATACATCGTATCTCAATTTAAAAGACTTGGATTTTGGAATCATTCGTACAAAGTCAAAATCTTTAGTGATTCGAGTGCGAGATTATGGTGCAATTGACGGAGATTTGATAAAGGCTACCGTTATACACAATTATAAGAGTGCTGTCGTAGCAAATAATTTATACTTAGAATCAAGTTTCAAGGACATCAAAATAGATCTTCAAGCGGGACTTAATTATTTAGAGTTACAGGCCTTAAACCGAGGGGCTTTGGGAGGAAATACAGGAGCTTTTTATATTTATGATAACGAAGGAAATTTATTACTGTCTGATTTATGGAATAATTTTGATACCGGAGTCAAATCTAAATTTACATTTATAAAAGAGTAAAAGTTTTTTTTTATATACTAGAAAGGATCTGCTGTAACTTTAAACTTCATGTCTGCTTTTACCGTAATATCTGTAGTCAGTGTTTCCCTAATGACTGCTTCCGTTCTCAATTTATAACTGGAAGCTTTGATGTAATTGTCTAATTTTTCAGAAGTGGGAGTAAGAACTATCGTGTTTGTTGTAGCGCTGATATTTTCCAAATAAGCCAACTCTATTTCATCATTTGCATCAGTTGAAATATAGATGTGGATTGATTTTAGAAAGCTAAAGGTTTTACCATCAGGATCTGTGATACTTAATTTTAATTCCTTCAATTTAACATATTTGACTAAATTAGCTTTTG
Source organism: Flavobacterium sp. Arc3 (assembly GCF_041431375.1). NCBI lineage: Bacteria > Pseudomonadati > Bacteroidota > Flavobacteriia > Flavobacteriales > Flavobacteriaceae > Flavobacterium > Flavobacterium sp. Arc3. The sequence continues at coordinate 8,126 of NZ_JASMRI010000036.1, forward strand.
TGTTGTTGTTTTCAAATTCGGCGCTAGAGTTTGTAGGGACATCCGGCGTTACTATTCCACTAGCAATGTTAAGCGGAAAATTACTTGCGATTTTAAACTCTGTTTGATTGGAAACAGTAAATGTCAGTAACTGATCTACAACACTGCAGGAAACGATAAAAAGGCTTAAAGTGGCAAAGGCTGTATAAATATATTTTTTCAAAATGTTTTTTTTTTTTTTTTTTTTTTTTTCATTGCAAAAGTAATTAATAAAAAAGGAGTAATGCTTTAATGAAGAGGCTTCTGTTTTTATATTTTTCTTTTTTGCTTATCGGTTTTTTTGTAAACAATTATATGCTAGTGGTTTGTGTTTTTTTTGTATTTATATGTAGCTGTTTTTCATATGTAGTTATTTCTTATATTATATCATAATTAAGCTTAAAATCGAAGTGTTGGTTAGTTTTATTTTAGTGGTTTCCCCCTTTTTTATTATTATAAATGTTACGGCGGAAAAATAATTTACAATTTTTCAAAATTCAATTTTTCAATTCCGAATATAAAAAGTATTTTTGCGCATGCAACACAACGTACTTATTTTAGATTTCGGATCGCAATATACACAGCTTATTGCGCGTAGAGTTCGCGAATTAAATATATTCTGCGAGATTTTCCCATACAATCATTTTCCGAGTGATTTATCAAGTTATAAAGCCGTAATTCTTGGTGGAAGCCCTTTTTCTGTTAGAGGAGAAGATGCGCCACATCCAGATTTATCTCAAATTAGAGGTAAACTACCTCTGCTTGCCGTATGTTACGGAGCACAATACTTAGCTCATTTTAGTGGTGGGGAAGTAGCAGCTTCAAATACGAGAGAATACGGTAGAGCTAATTTATCTTATATTAAAGAGGATGAAGTTTTCTTTGAAGGTGTTTCAGAGGGTAGCCAAGTCTGGATGAGTCATAGTGACAGTATAAAAGCTTTGCCAACTAATGGCGTAAAGCTTGCTAGTACGCACGATGTTGAATTTGCAGCTTATAAAATTGAGGGCGAAACAACTTATGCTATTCAGTACCATCCAGAAGTTTTTCACTCTACAGATGGATCAAAAATGCTGGAAAATTTCTTAGTAAAAATTGCCGAAGTTCCTCAAAATTTTACTCCAAATGCTTTCGTTGAAGAAATGGTTGCGGAGTTGAAAGAGAAAGTTGGAAATGATAAAGTGGTTTTAGGTCTTTCTGGCGGAGTAGATTCTACTGTAGCAGCGGTTTTATTACATCAAGCTATTGGTAAAAATCTATACTGTGTTTTTGTGAATAACGGATTACTTCGTAAAAACGAATACCAAAGTGTATTAGATCAATACAAAGGAATGGGTTTAAACGTTAAAGGAGTAGATGCCGGAGATCGTTTCTTGTCAGAATTGGCAGGAGTAAGTGATCCCGAAACCAAACGTAAAATTATTGGTAGAGTATTTATAGAAGTTTTTGATGATGAATCTCATTTAATTGAAGACGTAAAATGGTTAGCACAAGGAACCATTTATCCTGATGTAATTGAGTCGGTTTCTGTAAAAGGACCTTCAGCGACAATAAAATCTCACCATAATGTAGGTGGTTTACCTGATTATATGAAATTGAAAATAGTAGAGCCACTCCGTATGCTTTTTAAAGATGAGGTACGTAGAGTAGGGGCTTCATTAGGAATTGATCCAGAATTATTAGGAAGACATCCTTTTCCTGGACCTGGATTGTCTATTAGAATCTTAGGAGATATCACGCCTGAAAAAGTTAGTATTTTACAAGATGTAGATGCGGTTTTTATTGATGGTTTGAAATCTTGGGGATTGTATGACAAAGTATGGCAAGCTGGAGCAATTCTTCTTCCTGTAAATAGTGTTGGAGTAATGGGCGATGAACGTACTTATGAAAAAGTAGTTGCCTTACGTGCAGTTGAATCTACAGATGGTATGACAGCTGACTGGGTACATTTACCTTATGATTTCTTAATGAAAGTATCTAATGATATTATAAATAAAGTGAAAGGAGTTAATAGAGTGGTATATGACATTAGTTCAAAACCACCAGCAACAATTGAATGGGAATAGGACCTATTGATTGTCTATATTAAAAATTTAAATTTTAATGATCTATATATAAACGGTACCAATTTTTTAATTAAAATTTGGTACCGTTTTTGTTATCTTTGAACCAATAATATATATACCTACTATGATGAAGTATTTTTTTGCAATCTACATAACTGTTTTCTTCTTTACCACAAACGTTTTTTCACAAGAAAAACCCATTACGCATAAAGTGGAGAAAGGAGAAACTATCAATCAAATAGCACAAAAGTATCGCGTTACTCCTTTTGATATTTATCAATTAAACCCAGATGCACAAAGTGGTCTAAGGCCAAACAGTGTTTTGCTGATTCCAAATAAAGCAGGGGCGCAAATTACAAGTGTACCGACTAAAACAATTGTACAGGGGCAGTCTCATTTAGTAATTGCAAAAGAAACCTTGTACGGAATTGAAAAGAAATATGGGATTTCTGATGAAGACTTGAAAAGAGTAAATCCATTTCTTGAAAACGATGGGTTGCAAATAGGGCAAACCCTTACCATTCCTTCAAAAAATTCTCCGAAAAATTCTCCGAAAAACACTATCGTAAATCAAGATAAATTTATTTATCATGATGTACTTGCTAAGGAAACGAAATATTCTATTTCTAAGAAATATGGAATTACTATTGAGGAATTGGAAAAACGCAATCCTGAAGTGATTAGTAATTTACCTATTGGATACAGACTGATAATTAAAGGGGTAGCTCCAAAAGCTCCAAAAGTTGTAGAGAAAGTAATTGAGAAAGTAGAGTCAAAAGACGAAAAGGAGAAACAAAACCTTAAAAGTGCTTTAACAGTTATTGATTATGTTGCTTACGAAGTAAAGCCTAAAGAAACGCTATACAGTTTGTCAAAGATGTTTGATATGACCCAAGAGGAACTTATTGCACTTAATCCAGACCTTAACAACGGAGTTGAAATAGGGATGCTTTTGAGAATTCCTTCCAAAACTCCAGTCTCAATTGACGATAAAAAGGAATACAAGTCTTTGTCTAAAAAGATTACTTACGATAACCGTAAAAGAATGGTTATGCTTTTGCCTTTTAATCTTGCTAATATAGAGGGGGATACTATAAACTCTACTTATAGCCGTTTGAAAAAAGATAAGTTTTTAAACATGACTTTAGACTTTTATGCTGGAGCTCTAATAGCAATTGATTCAGCTAAAACTTTGGGGCTTCCTATCGATGTCGAGATTTATGATTCTCGTGAAACTAAAAACAGTTCTGATGTCGCGGCACTAATTCAAAGTAAAAATCTTGTAAACGCTAATGCGATAATTGGTCCGTTTTATCAAAGTAATGCTGAGGCAGCGGCGCAGTTAGTGGGTATGAATAATGTACCAGTTATTTCTCCACTATCAAAAGATATTGGGAATCCTTTTGCTAATTTATATCAGACGATACCTACAAATGAAGTTATTAAGGGGGCGATGTTTGATTACATGCGTGCAAGAAATGGTAATATTATAGCTGTAGTAGACAAGAAAAAGGAGTCTATTATGCAATACATAAAACAATACCAAAAAGAAGTTCTCTTCGTTGCTTTTAAAGAGAATGGGAGTTTATCTTCAGAAAGTCTAAAAAGTATGTTAGTTAAAGGTAGAATGAATTATGTTGTAATGGAAACAGGGAATACTTGGATGATAAAAACGACTATAGCAGCTATGTTGAGTTCTATGCCTGCATATCAAGTACAATTGGTGATTTTAGAGCCTAATGAAACATTAGATACTGATGAAATTAAATTTACGAATCTTACGAAACTGAAATTAATGTATCCGTCGGTTACTAGTGATTATGTATCTCCTGAAGTGGCAATTTTCGAAAAAAAGTTCAGAAAGGCAAACAATATTTTTCCTAGTGATTACGCTACTCGTGGTTTTGATATGACTTTTGATACTATGATTCGATTGGTTCAAAATAAAAGTTTTGAAGAGACTGTAAATTCAGCGGCGACAAAACGAGGAGAAAATAAATTCGAATATTATAGAAAAGAAGATGGTGGATACACTAATAAAGGTGTTTTTATTTTGTATTATGATACGGATATGACTATTAAAGAAGCAAACTAATGATGTTAAAAGTAACCTACTTAGGAAATTTAAGAACATCATCGATACATTTACAATCAGGAAATGAAATTGTTTCGGATGCTCCTTTGGATAATAACGGAAAAAGGAGAGGCTTTTTTGCCTAACGATACCGTTGCAAATGCTTTAGCGAGTTGTATAATGACGTTATGGGAATAAAAGGCCGGGATATCAATGTGGATATTACCGGAGCTACAGCCTCAGTTAAAAAAATCATGAACGCCGAGCCAAGACGAATTGGAACAATAGAGATTGTCTTTGATATTAATATCAGTGCAGATCAAAAAACCAAAACTATTCTAGAAAAGACAGCGATGACTTGTGCTATTTTCTTGAGTTTAAATCCTAAAATTGGAAAACGAATCACTTTTAACTAGAAATAATTAAATAGCTTAGAGGTTTGGGAGTTAAACGTTTGAATTTTCTAACTCCCGCTTCTATCTTCAAATCTACTACTTCATTCTTAATGGATAAAAATCAACAACAACTTATAAAATTAGCCCATACAAAAATGCCTTTTGGAAAGTACGAAGGAAAGTTCTTAATCGATTTACCTGAGTACTACGTAGTATGGTATAATAACAAAGGCTTCCCCAAGGGAGAATTAGGCGAGCAATTAAAACTTATATATGAGTTAAAGCTGAATGGACTGGAGGAATTGATAAGGAATATTAAAAAAAGATATCCAAAACCTCACTAATTTAAGAAATTAGGGAGGTTTTTTGTTTAAAAGGGTTTGTATTAAGGAATTGTCAATTTTCCGAATTATCTCATTTTCAAATTAGCATATTCTCAATATATAATCGTATTTTTGCCGAGTTTTTGACACAACTACTATACAAACAACAACAGCATGAATCAAACGAAATATATTTTTGTTACTGGCGGTGTGACTTCTTCTTTAGGGAAAGGTATAATCGCAGCATCATTGGCAAAATTGTTACAAGCACGAGGGTATCGGACAACTATCCAAAAATTCGACCCCTATTTAAATGTTGATCCGGGTACTTTAAACCCATACGAACATGGAGAATGTTATGTTACGGATGATGGTGCTGAAACTGATTTAGATTTAGGACATTACGAACGTTTCTTGAATGTTCCTACTTCTCAAGCCAATAATGTTACTACAGGAAGAATTTATCTTTCAGTTATTGAAAAAGAAAGAAGAGGAGAATTTCTTGGAAAAACAGTACAAGTAGTTCCTCATATCACCAATGAAATAAAAGACAGAATGCAATTGCTTGGTAATTCAGGTGATTTTGATATTGTTATAACTGAAATTGGTGGAACAGTTGGGGATATAGAATCCTTGCCTTATATAGAATCTGTACGTCAACTTGTTTGGGATCTAGGGGAGCATAATGCAATTGTTATTCACTTAACTCTAGTACCTTATTTAGCTGCAGCAGGAGAGCTGAAAACAAAACCTACACAACACTCAGTAAAAACTTTAATGGAGAGCGGAATTAAAGCTGACATTTTAGTTTGTAGAACGGAGCATGAAATTTCAGATGAAATTCGTAATAAATTAGCCTTATTTTGCAACGTAAAAAGAGAAGCGGTTATTCAATCTATTGATGCGGCTACGATTTATGAAGTGCCTAATTTAATGTTAGAAGAAGGTCTTGACGTTGTTGCTTTAAAGAAATTAGACTTACCTAAAAAAGCAGCTCCAGATTTGAAACATTGGAATACTTTTTTACGAAGAATAAAAAACCCAAAACACAGCATAAACATCGGATTGATTGGTAAGTATGTAGAAATGCAAGATTGCTACAAATCAATTTTAGAAGCGTTTATTCATGCAGGAGCTTCAAATGAGACTAAAGTAAATATAATCTCAATTCATTCTGAGTATATTAACGCCTCAAATATCGAAGAGAAATTCAAAGATCTTGACGGTGTGCTTGTAGCGCCAGGTTTTGGTGAAAGAGGGATTGAAGGAAAGATAGAAGCAGTTCGTTATGCACGTGAAAATAAAGTTCCGTTTTTCGGAATTTGTTTGGGAATGCAAATGGCTGTTATCGAATACTCCAGAAATGTTTTAGGATATGCTGATGCTAATTCGACAGAAATGAACGAGGGAACTAAGCATCCTGTAGTGAATTTAATGGAAGAGCAAAAGAATGTAACTGACAAAGGAGGAACAATGCGTCTTGGAGCTTGGAAATGTGATATCAAACCAGACTCGTTAGCTTATAAAATTTACGGAGAGTCAACAATTTCTGAACGTCACCGTCACCGTTATGAGTACAACAGTGCTTACGTTGATGAATTGCAAAATGCAGGATTGAAAGCGTCAGGAGTGAATCCAGATACAGGTTTAGTTGAGATCGTGGAATTGGAAGATCATCCTTTTTTCATTGGTGTACAATACCATCCAGAATATAAAAGTACCGTTGCAAATCCACATCCTATTTTTGTGAATTTTGTAGCCGCTGCTGTAAAAGCAAAAAAGAAATAATTTCAGTATTTCAATACGATAATGGAATCTAACTTTTGTTTATTGGCAAACGATAAGCGATGAAACATAAATAATTTTATAATAATGGAACAGAAGAAATTTGACCCGAATTCGATAATTGGTTTTGTATTGATTTTTGGGATATTACTTTGGATAATGTATCAAAATCAACCAGACCCTAAGGCAATTGCTGCTGAGAAAGCGCAAAAGGAGATGGTGATTAAGGAAACTAAAACTAAAGAGTTAAACGATAAAGTAGTTGCTGAAGCAACAGCTGCTGTTGCTGTGACTGGAGATTCTACGCAATTAGCACAATTAGAAAAAAAGCTTGGAAATTTTGCTTATTCGGCTACATTGCCATCTGCTAAAGAAGGTTTTACTACTATCGAAAATAAATTAGTTAAGTTAAAAATTGCTAATAAAGGTGGATATATTGTTGAAGCTACTTTAAAAAAATTCGAAAGATTTAAAAAAGGTTCTGGACAATTAGTGGAGTTGATTAAAGACAACAACGCTAATTTAAATGTACAGTTGCTAACTAGTGACAACCGTACTTTAAATACTAAGGATTTATACTTTGAACCAACTTTAACAAAAAATGGTGAGGATCAAATTTTAAGTATGCGTTTGAAAGCAGGTGCAAATGAATATTTAGAATATAAGTATGTTTTAAAGGCAAATGATTATATGTTAGACTTTAATATTCAGTCTCAAGGATTGAGTAAAGTATTAAATACATCTAAGCCATTAAACCTAGAGTGGGACTTGAAAACCTATACTAATGAGAAGAGTATTGGTTACGAAAATCGTTATGCGGAGCTTTATTACGAACATGAAGAAGGGAAAAGTAATTATTTAGGACTTGGAAACGACAAAACGGAAACAGTTGAAGATGTATCTTATATTGCTTATAAGCAACACTTTTTTAGTTCTATTTTAGTATCAGATGTACCTTTCACTAAAGCAGAATTATTTTCAAATAATTTAGTTAAAGATGATAAAGTAGATACAATTTTTACAAAACAATTTAAAGCAGTTGTTCCTTTAGCGTTTAAAAACGGTGAGATTGATCAAAAAATGAATTGGTACTACGGTCCAACTGATTACGGTTTATTGAAAAGTTATGGAAAAAATCTAGAAGATATTGTTGCTTTAGGTTGGGGTATTTTTGGATGGATTAACCGTCATGCCTTTATTCCGATGTTTGGTTTCTTAAGTTCGTTTATTCAACATGGTTGGGCTATTATAGTGTTTACCGTATTAGTTAAACTAGCGATGTCCCCTATTACATACAAATCATTTTTGTCACAGGCAAAAATGAAAGTATTGAGACCTGAAATTAATGAGCTTGGGGAAAAATTCAAAAAAGACCCAATGAAGAAACAACAGGAAACAATGAAGCTTTACAATAAAGCGGGCGTGAATCCTATGGCAGGTTGTATACCGGGACTGATGCAGGCCCCGATATTCTATGCTTTATTCCAATTCTTTCCTTCGGCAATAAGCTTGAGACAAAAAGGATTCCTTTGGGCAGACGATTTATCTTCTTTTGACTCCATTTATGAGTTGCCGTTTCATGTTCCAGCATACGGGAATCATATTAGTTTGTTTCCTATTCTTGCTTCGATAGCTATTTTCTTTTATATGAAAATGACGACTGGAGATCAACAAATGGCCGCTCCTACACAAGAAGGGATGCCAGATATGGCAAAAATGATGAAAATCATGATTTATGTTTCGCCATTAATGATGTTGTTTTTCTTCAATAGCTATGCTTCAGGATTGAGTTTGTATTATTTTGTTTCTAATACTATTACAATAGGAATCATGCTTGTGATTAAGAATTATATTATTGATAGTGATAAGATTCATGCTCAAATTCAAGAGAACAAGAAAAAAGAGCCTAAGAAACAAGGTAAGTTCCAACGTAAACTTCAAGAAGTTATGGAACAAGCTGAGGCTCAAAAAGCAAAAGACCAAAAGAAATAGTAATTTCTACATCATAAAAAAAGCTCCCAATATTGGGAGCTTTTTTGTTTTTAGTAAATTCCTTTTTTTAAAAAGTAGGTAGTGGTACTTTGTCTAGAGCAGGAATGACTCCATTGGAGTATGTACATGAGTTGCAGTGATTTCTGCTTTTCTGGTTTTTTTATTTCCAATTTTAGTTCGCCTTGTCAATAAAATTTTAAAGGTTTGGGGTAGTTTGTAACGTAGCGACGATTTGACGCTCTGTGAAACTAGATGGGAGAATATTTCCTGATACCAAATGGTCTTAGAGCTTTTGTGGAGTTGTCGTTAGAAACGCATGCGATTGCTGTAGGGGTTAACTTCGTAGTAGAATTGTAGAATTGAGAGTGATGTCCTTCAGGCTCAAATTCAAAAGAGCAAGTAAAAAGAGTCTAATTAACAAGGCAAAAACTTCAACGTAAATTTCAAAAGTTATGGAACAGTATGAGACTCAAAAAAGCAAAGCATTAAAAGAAATAATTGTTTCTACTTCATAAAAAAAGCTCCCAGTTATGGGAGCTTTTCTGTTTTTAATAAATTCATTTTTTAAAAAGTAGGTAGAAGCACTTTGTCTAGAGCATGAATGACTCCATTAGAACATTGTACATCAGTTGCAATGATAGTAGATTTTCTGGCTCTTGCATCTTCAATTTTGGCTCCCCCTGTCAATAGAACTTTAAAGGTTTGAGGAGTTTGAAGCGTAGCAACAACTTGACCTTCTGTTAAACTTGCAGCTAGAATATTTCCTGATACCACGTGGTATTGTAGCACTTTCGTCAAATTTGCAGCAGAAACGCTTGCAATTCCTCCAGGGGCTAATTCTGTATTTAAAGCTGTAAAAGCTGCGTTAGTAGGAGCGAATACCGTAAACGGCCCTGTTCCTGATAAAATGGTTACAAAATCAGGTTGACCTGCTCCCGTTAAAGCACCAACTAAGGAAGTGAAATTAGGATTGGCAATAGCATGAGTTACAATAGTTGGCAAACCTATAACTTTATCGACTACATGTACAACACCATTAGAAGCCATGATATCAGCAGTTATAACTGTTGCAACACCATTAAGCATTACCTTTCCTCCAGCTGTGTTTACAAACATACTTAAGGAGTTTGTAGTCGAAGCGGTTCCTTTGGCTAAAGTTTTGATATAAGTAGTTGTTAAATCTGTGGATTTTACAGCACCACTAACAACATGATTTAATAAAATTTGTGTTAAAGCAGCTTTTGGAACATCATTTATGGAGGCGTATCCGGCAGATGAAAGAAAAGCTGTAAATGCAGCATTGGTCGGTGCGAATACAGTAAACGGTCCGCTTCCTTGTAAAGTAACTGCCAGCTCGGCTTTTGTCAATGCTTGTACCAAAATACTTAAGTCAGCTGTTTTTGATGCGATTCCTGTGATTGTTTTGTCTTCAGGAGGAGTGTTAGGGTCATCATCACTACAGGAGGTTGCAAAGATGGAAAGAAGGACAATCAAAGTAAAAATTTTCGTTTTCAATAAAGTTTTCATGATTTTTATGTTTAAATGTTTTTACTAAATTAAGTATAGTTTTTACATTTTTGTTTAATTTTTATGTAAAAATGATAAACAAAACAAAAATTTATGCTTTTTTTTTAAAACGTTTATCTTTAATAGAGTAGCATTGAAAACTTATTAGTACTCTTATAATCAACTATATATGTTTTAATGTGGAATTGGCTTGTTTTTTTTATTTCTCAAATGTTAAACAAATGTGAAAGCTGTTTTAGTAGGAGTTCTTATGGAGTCATCGAAGTTTTCTTTTTTAGGCATATGTCATTCGATAATATAAATGAGAATTGGTGGTATGAAAACAGCTTGATGAGTAGTTGGATTTGTTCAAATGTTATTTAGGGGTTTTAATAAGGATTAAGAAATAATAAAATAAATAGTAAAAACGTTTACATATAAAAGCAGTAATTTTGTTTCATAGTAATAGCCTTAAATTATACAATACAATGAAAGATTATAAATTTTGTTTCCTTTTATTTTTAATTTTATCGAGTCATAGTATAATCGCTCAGTCAGATTATAATAAGGTTGATGAAAAAGGAAAAAAAAATGGAGTTTGGAAGGGATTTTACGAAGAATCTAAAAGGCCAAAATACGAGGGTACTTTCGAACATGGAAAAGAAGTGGGAGTATTTAATTTTTTTGATGATACGAAAGCTAAATCGATAATTGCCACACGAGAGTTTAATGCTGCAGATAATTCAGCCTACACTATATTTTATGACCAAGCAAAGAATAAGGTAAGTGAAGGTAAGGTAATTAATAAATTGTTTGTTGGAGAATGGAGGTACTTTCATTTGGCGGCAAAAACGGTTATGACTCTCGAGAATTACATGAATGGGAAGTTAGAAGGTTTACGATCCGTGTACTATCCAAGCGGTAAAATTGCGGAAGAAATCAATTATAAAAATAATGTAAAAGACGGTTTGTACAAAAGTTTTTCAGAGAATGGAATGGTACTCGAAGAATCAATTTATAAGAACAATGAATACAATGGACTAGCTATTTTTAAAGATCCTCAAGGTAATGTAGTTTCTAAGGGTAAATTTTTAAATGGGAAAAAAGCGGGTATTTGGCAGTTTTTTACAAATGGAAAATTAGTAAAAGAAACGAACATGAGCACTCCGGGAAATGCATATAAATCCAAGGGTAATTAAGTGTATCCTTCAACAGTTGTTGTAATAAAAACGTTGTAACTTTGCAGTCTTGTAAAAATTAATAAAGAGTATAAAATGAAGCGAGTTGTAGTAGGACTTTCTGGAGGTGTAGATTCAAGTGTTGCTGCGTATTTGTTGCAGCAACAAGGATATGAAGTGATAGGTCTTTTTATGAAAAATTGGCATGATGATTCTGTTACCATATCTAATGATTGTCCTTGGTTAGAAGACAGTAATGATGCATTGCTAGTTGCTGAAAAACTAGGGATTCCTTTTCAAACTGTTGATTTAAGTGAAGAGTATAAGGAGAAAATCGTGGATTACATGTTCAATGAATATGAGAAGGGACGTACTCCAAACCCTGACGTACTTTGTAACCGCGAAATAAAATTTGACGTTTTTATGAAAATAGCTTTAAGCTTGGGAGCTGATTATGTAGCTACAGGTCATTATTGTAAAAAAAGTGAAATCGAAGTCAATGGTGAAACGGTGTACCAATTACTTGCTGGTGCTGATAATAATAAAGATCAATCCTATTTTCTTTGTCAATTATCACAAGAGCAATTGTCAAAATCTTTGTTTCCAATAGGTGAATTAACCAAACCTGAAGTACGTGAAATTGCTGCTGAAATGGAATTGGTAACTGCCGAGAAGAAAGATTCTCAAGGTTTGTGCTTTATAGGCAAAGTTCGTTTACCTGAATTTTTGCAACAAAAATTGCAGCCAAAAGAAGGATCAATTGTTCAAATTGATAAAGAAGATGCTGTATATGCCAAAAAAGAGCAAGAAGGATTGTCTCCAGAGGAAGAGTTAGCATTGGCTTCGAATAAAATAGTATACACTCCTGATATGGGGAAGGTAGTAGGAAAACATCAAGGAGCTCATTATTTCACTATTGGTCAACGAAAAGGACTCAATGTGGGAGGGAATAAAGATCCATTGTTCATTATTGCCACTAATGTAGAGACTAATACGATTTATACAGGTTTGAGTAGTCAACATCCAGGACTGTTTAGAAAGGGCTTATTTATAGAAAAATCTGAAGTGCACTGGGTACGTACAGATATGACTTTGGAAAATGGTGAAGAAATGGAAGTTATGGCAAGAATACGCTACAGGCAACCGTTACAAGCAGCTACTTTACATCAGTTTGAAAACGGAATGTATGTTTCTTTCCGCGAGCCGCAATCGGCTATCACAGAAGGGCAGTTTGTTGCTTGGTATATAGAAGATGAATTAGTTGGTTCGGGAGTAATTTCTTAGATTAGTATTTTATTATTAAAATAAATTACAATATACCTTTTCACTTTATTCGTTCATTTGTTTTATGAGTTGATTATTGGAAAGTATCGTTTTGTCGAATGTAAAAGTTGACCATGAAAAAGTTTTTTCTATTCTTATTGTTATCCCTAAGTACAATAGCTTTTTCTCAGGAAGATGCATGGGTTTATTTTAATGCGAAATCAAATCAGCAGTCGTACTTTGACTCGCCTTTAAAGATGTTGTCTCAAAGATCTTTAGATCGAAGAACAAATCAAAATATAGCAATTGATCTAAAAGATGTCCCTATTGATGCCACTTTCATAAATCAGATGAAGGCGGTAGCGGGGATTACTGTTATGGCAAAATCAAAATGGATGAATGCGATTCATGTTCGAGGAACCCAAGCCTTGATAAATTCGTTAAAAGGATTCGATTTTGTAGATAAAGTGGATTTTGCTAACAAAACATTGAATCAAGCAGGGAAAACAGCTAAGGTATTTAAGCAAAAAGAACAAAGTAAGACAAGAAAGACTAAAATTGATTATTCTTACGGTTCATCTGATAACCAAATTAAGATGCTTCACGGTGATGTGCTACATAAACAAAATTACACAGGTACAGGAAAAATAATCGCTATTCTAGATGCGGGTTTTTTAGGAGTAAATACTACTCAGCCTTTTCAAAGACTAAGAGATAACAATCAAATTTTGGGTGGTTATAATTTTGTATTGAGCGATTCAGATGTGTATACTTCAGATTCTCATGGTACATCAGTTCTTTCGACTATGGGAGGCTATACAGAAAATAAATTGGTAGGAACTGCTCCAGATGCATCGTACTACTTATTTATTACAGAAGATGTTAGAACTGAAAATCCAGTTGAGGAATCACTTTGGGTTGAGGCAGCTGAAAAAGCAGATAGCTTAGGAGTAGATGTTATTAATACTTCTTTGGGATACTTTGAATTTGACAACTCTGCTTATAATCACACTTACAATGATATGAATGGAACTACAGCTTTTATATCTAGAGGTGCTGAAATCGCTTTTAGTAAAGGGATGATTGTTGTTGCATCTGCAGGTAATGAAGGTGGTACTTCTAATCCTCATATAGGAGCACCAGCTGATGCCGTATCCGTACTTGCAATTGGCGCAGTTAATTCAGCAAAAACAAGAGCTTCTTTTAGTTCGATTGGACCATCTTATGATGGAAGAATAAAACCAGACGTAATGGCACAAGGCGTATCGGCTGTTTTGTCAAATGAATTTGGCGATATCGTTACAGCAAATGGAACCTCTTTTTCAGGACCTATTATGGCGGGTATGGTCGCTTCATTTTGGCAGGCATACCCGTTGAAAACAAATAAAGAAATCATAGCTTTAATTATTAAATCGGCTGACAGATATACTGAACCTACGGCGCAATATGGTTATGGTATTCCAGATTTTAGTTCGACCTTACCGTTAACACTTTCGGTAAATGATTTTGCTAAAAATTATTTTGTAGCTTATCCAAATCCAACTTCTGATTTTATTTCGGTTGAATTTCCAGAAAGCTTTAATAAAGGAACTGTTGGTTTTTACACTATCTTAGGTCAAAAAGTTTTGGAGCGTCAGGTAAGTAGTTCAATTGATACTTTTTCACTGAAATCACTAAGCAACGGAATTTATATCTATAAAATTGAATCAGAGGCTTTTTCGAAAATCGGAAAAATAATAAAAAAATAATAACCTAGCTACTAGATGAATCAAATTACAGAACTTTTTAATATCAAATATCCAATTATCCAAGCAGGAATGATATGGGTAAGCGGACATAAATTAGCCAGTGCAGTAAGCAATGCTGGGGGATTAGGGCTGATAGGTGCGGGATCGATGTATCCAGAAGTATTACGTGAGCACATTCAGAAATGTAAAAAAGAAACATCTAAGCCTTTTGGTGTGAATGTTCCTATGTTGTATCCCAACATTGAAGAAATCATGAAAATTATTGTCGAAGAAGGTGTGAAAATTGTTTTTACTTCGGCTGGAAATCCAAAAACATGGACTCCATATTTAAAAGAAAATGGTATAACCGTAGTTCATGTTGTCAGTAGTACTGTGTTTGCATTAAAAGCTCAAAATGCTGGAGTTGATGCTATAGTCGCCGAAGGGTTTGAGGCGGGTGGTCATAATGGAAGAGATGAAACGACTACTTTTGCGCTAATTCCGATGGTAAAAGAGCAAATAAAAATTCCTGTTATTGCGGCAGGAGGTATTGCAACCGGGCGAGGTATGCTTGCTGCAATGATATTGGGAGCAGATGGCGTTCAGGTGGGCAGTAGGTTTGCAGCATCGATGGAGTCATCAGCTCATGATGATTTTAAGAAAACGATTGTAGATACTAAAGAAGGAGGTACTCAACTAACCTTAAAAGAGCTGGCTCCTGTTCGCTTAATAAAAAATAAATTCTTTCAGGACGTTCAAAATTTATATGAGCTATGTCCAACAAAGGACGAATTAATAACTTTATTAGGTAGAGCTAGGGCAAAGCGTGGGATGTTTGAAGGAGATTTAATTGAAGGCGAGTTGGAGATTGGTCAAATAGCAGGTTTGATCCACGAAGTAAAGTCGGCAGAAGGAATCGTTTTAGAAATGATGACAGACTATAATATGGCAAGAAAGGAAGTAATTAATCTTGATTTTTAATTGTTTAAATCATGAAGCAAATTAAATTATATATAGTGTTGCTATTCTTGGGTGTAGGATTACAGCAGACCTACAGCCAGAATTATAAATTTAAAACTTCAGGAGTTAGCGTTTTGGAAAAAAACGAAAGAGGAAAATGGGGAAAATGGTCTGACTTAAAACTAGTAAATGTTGTAGTTTCACTGGATACAGATAAAAGTAGAATTGTTATTTACTCTGAAATTATTCAGTTGTTTGAAATCGTAGAGTATCAGCCAACTCAGGAAAATGATACGGATGTGGTTTACTCCTTTACCTGTAAGGATAATAATGGTGACGATTGTACTGTTTCTATAATAACCAGGAAACACCAAGGTAATAGAAAGCAATTGTATATTAATTACGGAAATAGGATTATTCTATATAATATTTTTAATTTATAGAGTTGGAGAAATCAAAACTGATCTACATTCTCGTACGTTGTTTCTAGTAAATTTTAAATAAGCTACCGCAGAGGTATTGCTGTTTATAAGACAAGCGATTGTTGAATAGGGTAAAATCTATTCAACAATCGCTTTTTTTGTGCATAGCCTTTTTTACAATGTGAAAAAAAACTACGGCTTTGTTCAGAGTTGTAAAAGTTATAGTCAAAAAATAGATTTTGCAGATTGTAGCACAACCAAGGACAGCTTTTTTTTTTGAAATACTTTATAGTGGTGGTGTAATATTTAAAATCGATTTATATTTTTTGATCTGAATCGGATTCCAATATCTAAGTCTAATTGAAGAAAGCACCTCAAAAATTTTATGTATAAAAGGTTAGACTGGCTTGCGAAAGTAGTTTAAGTAGATGGTTTTCACAAGTGTTTTTATGGTATTGTGTTAAGACAATTTCGTCGAGATTTCTACAATACAATAGGTTTGATTTTTTCTTTGATTTTATAATTTAGATAAAATATTCATTAGGATTTAGTGGGTTTGTTTTTATAGAATTGATTTTTTTTTTCGTGTTTAGTTAAAAATACACTTATTTTTAACTACCTCTTATTTAAATGGGGGTATATGTGGTTGTTATTGTTTTTAAATTAATTTTCAGGCATTAAAATAGATTTTTTGTCGTGATTGTTAGTATGATATAGGGGTAATTGATTAAAAATGGATTATGGATATACTATTTTTCTATCGCCTAAAATATGTATTTCTTGTTTTTTTGAAGTGATTTTTTGTAATCAATAATTCTTTCGAAATCAAATCAAAAATTCATAATTTATTTATTTAAGTAGAATAAAAGTTAATAAATTCGTCCCAAGGAAAAGTTAAAAACAACCATTATTACACTAATAACTAACCAAAATAATAACTAACCAAAACAAAATGATGATGAAAAAAGTAATTGTAATTTTAGCTTTAGTGCTGACAGGAAACATGGCATTCGCACAGGATACTCCACTAGAAATCTCGGGTTCTGGAGATGTTTACTATAAATATGATTTCGCTAAGAAAGAAAATATAGGAACTAGTTTTGCAACGGATCAAAATTCAGTTTCTTTAGGGATGCTTGATGTTACTTTGAAAAAGACAACAGGTAAAGCATCGTTCGTTGGTGAAGTTTCTTTTGGTCCAAGAGGTCAATATCAGTCAATATTAAATGGGGATGGAGCTGATGAAAACTCATTCCACATTCAAAATTTATATGTTTCTTATGCTGCTACTGATAAATTGAGCTTTACAGCTGGTTTTATGGGTACATTTATCGGATATGAAGTAATATCTCCAGTAGCGAACTTTCACTACTCAACTTCATATTTATTTACAAATGGACCATTTCAAAATGCTGGTGTTAAAGTGAATTATGCGATTTCTGACAAAGTAGGTTTGATGGTAGGAGCTTTTAATGATACTTGGAATATGTACAAAGCAGATCCAATTAAAGGTTTAAATGCATTTGGAGCTCAGTTATCTTTTGCTCCAACTGAGGGAGTAAGCGCTTACCTTAACTTTATGGATGGTTCTGTTAGTGGTACTATAGTTGACTTAACAGCTTCTTTCCAAATTTCTGAGAAATTCAAATTGGGTTTAAACGCTGCTGATTTTTCAAATGATGGTGAAGTAGGTTATACAGGAATAGCGTTATACCCTGCAGTAGATGTAAGCGATAAATTTAGTTTAGGTTTACGTGGTGAGTATTTTAAATATAAAGAAGGTTCTGGTGATGATTCAGTAACTGCGTTAACATTTTCAGCTAATTTAAAAGCGGGTGGTTTGACTTTTATCCCGGAGTTTAGATTAGATAGTGGTTCTGAAGAGATCTTTCAAAAATCTAGTGGTGACCCTACAAAATCTGCATCTCAATTTGCTTTAGCAATGGTTTACGGATTCTAAATTCATATTTTTTTTTTTTTTTACTGCCAAGATACTCTAATAAGTATGTTGGCAGTTTTTTTAGATAGAGGTTTAAAGCATATTAATTGATGAGATGTTTTTGGAATGAGGAAATTATATAGCCTTAAAGTAGTAATTCATTTGGGAGAAACAATTTAGATACCATTAGGAGCTTAACGGTCATCTTGTTTCGTCAGCGAGATGAGATATAAAGGATTGTAAAGAAAATGTCTAAAAATGAGTTCTGTTAATTTTGTTGATAATATTGGGAATAACATGTGTTTGGATTTCTGGAGGTGTTGTTGTGTTATTTTAGACCTTGTGTATAAGCATATAGAATAAGGTCGAAGGAAGAATATCTATGCAATTTTAGTAAGTTAGAAATTGGGGACTTTGGAGAAAAGCAAATAAAATCATTAGAACTTCAATCGCTTTATTTTAGCTGCCAGTTTTAAATTTCTAGGCAGTGTATCTGGAGATGAAAATAGTAGGAGTGCGATGAGGAGTGAACGGTATGAACATCAAATGATAAAAGGTAGTGGTATTTCTTAAATTCTATTCTTGAGCAAAACAAGTCTCAGTGTTTTTAGTGAAGATGTCCTTGGTATAATAACGCAAAAGTAATAACGATAATTTAGATTTAGGTTATAAAAAAAAAACAGTTCTTTGACAAGCCAAAGAACTGTTTTTAAGATGTGTTTTAATGTATTTTTTACTGTTTCTTATAAATCGAGTAAATTGTATTTATAGTATTCTCATTTAAAACTGAATCAATTTCAGTTTGCATAAAATGCAACTTAAATGCTTTTATAGCAGCGGGAAGGTTTGTAGTGCTATATCCTATGATTCGAAGTGCTAACTCCGGATTGAAATCGAGAGGAGCTGGTTCTAAGATATCGTTTTTCCATACACCAAATCCGTTTTCGGCTAGTGTATTCCAAGGAAATCGAGCGCTTGGATCATTTTTACGACTAGGAGCAATATCTGAATGGCCTATTATATTTTGAGTTGGAATATTATACTCTTTTTTTAATTTGCTCAAAAGTGCCATTAAGCTGGTGATTTGTGCCTCAGAAAATGGCTCAAATCCATTATTGTCAAGTTCGATACCTATAGAGGATGAGTTAATGTCAGTGTCTTTACCCCATGAACCGCTTCCAGCATGCCAGGCACGCAGGTAGTCATTTAACATTTGTACTACGCTACCATCATCAGCAATCACATAATGTGCACTTACCTGGGTTCTGGTTACGGTAAATGTTTTTATTGTTTGTTGAAGTGAATCTTGTGCTGTATGGTGAATAATAATGTAATTAGGTTTTCGTAAATTAAAATTTACGGTACCAATCCATTCCGTGTGGATGCCATTGTCTAAAGCAGTAGATCCCATCTTAGATATAGTATCCTTAAAGGTATACAATTGTTTTGTGTATACATTATCGATACTTATTATCGTTTTTGAAACAACTGGTAATGGCTCAGGCTCTTTACTTGAAATTGTTTCTTTAAAAGTTTTTAGTTTAGTATCATATTCTTTTTCACTTGCCTTGTAAGGATTAGTAGAGCAAGAAGCAATAACGACAGCAACGATTAGCGAGTAAAAATATTTTTGCATACTATAAAGGGATAAAAGGTCATTTTATTTTAAGAATAATTATCTATTTCTTCTTGATTTTTTTTTGCTTAAATTTTCTTCGTTCAATGCTTTGTATTTTGCTTTTTGATCCTCATTTAAAAACTCATTAATTTTTCGGTCTGTCGTTTCAGAAAGGGCTTTGATTTCTTCTATTTTTTGTTCTTGAGGAGTCTCCGCTTTTATTAGAATACCCTGAGATCTGAGACTTTCTTTCAAAACATTTGAGATAGCAATTTCTTGTAATGCATCAAGATTAAGTTCGGTTTTTATTTTTTCCATTATCTTCCCCACAGTAACTTCGACAGGGATTTCTTTTGGCTTTTCTTGGCTTGAGGCCTGGGGTATTTGGCTCATTCTACCATTTCCACCATAGCCTCCGCTATTGTTCCCGTAACCGTTATTCCCATAACCATTGTTTCCGTATTGTGCCGAAACAGTATCTATGGATAATAACATAAGTGCCAAAACGAATAAGATTTGAATTGTTTTCATAGTTATTTTTTAAAATTTGGTTGTCAATTAGTGTTAGTTGATAATTGGGGATTTTATGCAGGTTCTCCGTACAAATCAAATTCAGTGGCTTCAATGATTTTTATCATTGCAAAGTCTCCTGTTTTTAAGTAATGTTTTGAGGCGTCAATTAATACTTCGTTATCTACATCCGGACTGTCAAATTCTGTTCTTCCTACAAAATGAGCACCTTCTTTTCTGTCGATTATACACTTGAATGTTTTACCTAGTTTTAATTGATTTAAATCCCATGAAATTTGAGATTGCAATTCCATTATTTCATTGGCACGGTCTTGTTTGACATCAGCAGGAACATCATCTTCTAATAAGTAAGCATGAGTATTCTCTTCATGAGAATAGGCAAAACAACCCATTCTGTCAAATTTCATTTCCTGAACCCAGTCTTTTAGAATATTAAAATCTTCTTGAGTCTCTCCAGGGTATCCTACGATTAAAGTCGTACGAATCGCCATTTCTGGAACTGCCGCACGGAAATCTTTTAATAATTTCGTTGTTTTTTCTTGAGTTGTTCCTCGGCGCATTGATTTCAAGATAGAATCTGAAATATGTTGCAAAGGAATGTCAATATAATTACAAATCTTAGGCTCGCGTTTCATGATTTCCAAAACATCCATCGGGAAACCAGTAGGGAAGGCATAGTGTAAACGAATCCATTCGATTCCTTCTACTTTTACTAAGGCTTCCAGCAATTCACCAAGATTACGTTTTTTGTAAATATCAAGACCATAGTAAGTTAAGTCTTGTGCAATTAAGATTAATTCTTTTACTCCATCTCTTGCTAATCCTTCGGCTTCTTTGACTAGTTTCTCAATAGTTTGAGATACGTGTTTCCCTCGCATAATTGGAATAGCACAAAAACTACAAGGTCTATCGCAACCTTCGGCAATTTTTAAATAAGCATAATTTTTTGGGGTAGTCGTTAAACGTTCTCCTAAAAGCTCATGTTTATAATCAGCACCTAAAGCTTTTAATAAAGCAGGCAATTCAGTTGTCCCAAAATATTGATCAACATTAGGTATTTCTTTTTCTAAATCTGGTCTGTAGCGCTCTGATAAACATCCGGTCACAAAAACCTTGTCTACTAAACCTTTTTCTTTTTTGTCTGCATATTCTAAAATCATGTTTACTGATTCTGCCTTTGCATTGTCAATAAATCCACAGGTATTAATAACGATAATGTTTCCTTCTTCGGCAACTGGAGCTTCATGCACAACGTCCTTTCCGTTTGCACGTAGTTGACCCATCAGCACTTCACTGTCGTATATGTTTTTAGAGCACCCTAGAGTGATCACGTTGATTTTATTCTTTTTTAATGACTTGGTTCTCATAGATTTGTAAATTGGAGTGCAAAATTACGGTTTTTTTATTGAAACAGAACTTTGTTTGACTTTCTTTTAGTGTTTATTTATGGAGCTATTCCTGCTATACGCTATATCCACGCAAAAAAAATGCGTGGGATGCCGCTTCTATCAGGGCTAAAAAAACCGTCTTGCTAAAATAGGAACAAGACGGTTTAATAATTTTTTTGGTACTTCGAATTACAATTCAAATAATAATGTTAGTGCTACGTTATTTGTAATGGTATTGATTGTGGCTCCATCAGTAAAACCTTGTGCAAAGAATCCTTGTTGCGAATCTCTTTTGGCGTAAGCATAGGATAAATCTAATTTGGTCGAACCAAAATTATAACCTAAACCTCCAGAGTATCCAGTCAAGTCATCTACTGTTGTTTTGTTTTTATAAGGACTTTGCTCAAAACGGTATCCCGCTCTTAAACTCAATTTTTCAATTTTATACTCAGCACCTATTCTTAATTCTCCTGTATTGTCCAATGTGTTACTCATGTAGTTGTTCAAACCATTGTAATACGAATCGCTTTCAGGTTTGAATTTCGTTTTACTGTAATCTTTTATAGCATAATCAATACTTATTAATCCTGTTGTTCCAAAAACATAGGCAAAACTTCCTGTAAGTTTGCTTGGAGTCTGTAATTTATATGGCGCATAAACATTAGTAATTCTTGGATCAGAAACATCATTTATGTCGTCTCCTGTTGAGCTGCTGCTTACAGAAACTAGTTTCTGCGATAATTCATCACTCAAGTGGTACCATGTCGAAGATTCATATGCTAAACCTAGACGTATTTCTTTAGTAACTTTGGCAATTGCACCCAGTTGAAAAGAAAATCCTGTTCCGTAAGTATATAATTCGTTATCAAAACGCAATTTAGAAACGGTATAGTCTGAAGTTAAAGGGGCGCTATTGTCTTCGTAAAAGCTACTGTATTTTCTAAAATCAGTAAAGTGTGAATTCAAGTTTATACCTATATATAGTTTGTCTTTATAAGAGGTTGCAGCATTAAAAGAAAGTTTTCCGTTGTAGCCCTCAGTATTAATACTGTTTTCTTGGTAGTAGTTTCCGCCTCCTGGTACATTTGAATTATAGGCGATATTATTTGGATCGTTGCTTGCTGGATCAATTATATAGGCATTGTAGGCTAGAAATGCTTGTTGTGCGCCATTATTTAAACTGCCATAGCTTGAATCTTCAAGAGTACTTAGTGGAACACCATTCGCATAGTTTAAAAAATAACCGTCGACAGAATTGTTTGGATTGGTTCCTGCCGAGAAAATAGAATTATTGAAATTGTTTGTATTTTCATAATTCACACCCACAGAGAACTTTCTCCAGTTGCTATTTGGATTTTGATTATTAAAAACAAATACGCCTCCAGCTTGATTCAAGTCAAAGGAGTTTTTATTTTCAGTCGTCGTCGTCCCAAAATAATTGGAGTTATTTTTAATGTCATTGTTACTTAAGGTAACAGTGACTTCGTTATTTATGAAAACTGCCGATCCCGCCGGATTAACATTCAAAGAAGATAAGTCTCCGCCAAGAGCTCCAAATGCTCCTCCCATAGCTCTGAAACGAGCTGTTCCGTTTAGGTTGTCTTGAGAGTAGCGCAATGCATCACTAACCTCTTGAGATTGAGCAGCACTAAAAGAAAAACCTGCGAGTAATACAAATAAATATTTTTTCATTTTTTTTTATAAATAAAGTTTTTAATATAAAATACTGAGGGTCATTTTCTCTTAACGTCCACCTCGTCTTGAGCTTCCTCCAGATGATCTGCCGCTACTAGAACTTGAAGAACTTGATCTGCTAGGAGAGTAGCTTTCATTTCTGGAAGTATTAGATGTAGGTGTGTATGTTCTGGTTGGAGTAGTACTTTCTCTTCTAGAACTATTTGTATTGGTTCTGCTTCTAGTAGGAGTGCTATAAGAGTTTTTTTGGTTTGTACTACTTCTGTTAAAAGCGCCGTTTGTTCTATTTGTATTTGAGTTTCTTCTAAAGTCTATATTATTAGAACTTCTATTCGTGCTGCTTCTGTCTTGTGAGTAAGTTCTTGAAGTTGAATTATAGCTTCTGTTTGTGTTTGCAGAATTTGAGTAAGAGGAACCTCTTCTACTTGGATTGTTAGAGTAATTTCGGCTGTTGTAATAATTTCCAGAATAATTTCCGTAACCATAATTAGAGTAGCCGTAATTGTAAAAAGGAGAGTTCCATCCGTAGTAATTAGAATATCCCCATCCATTGTATGGGTAGTTCCATCCATAATTAGAATAACCATAATATGGATAATTCCATCCGTAATTAGGGTAGCCCCATCCGTAAGAAGAATAGCCATATCCTAAACCAAATGAAAAGCCAGAATTATAAGAGTTTAAATTTATAGAAGTTTCAGTTGCGTTATTTCCCCAACCTGCGTAATAATCGTCATTTACTTGATCCGAGTCGTTGTAACTATTGTTATAGTTATCTATGTCAGTGAAAATTTCTGTAGATTGATTGTCGTCTTGAAGTGAAGAAAAATAATCCTGATAATGGTTGTTTGAATTTGCGTTTGATGGTCTTTCTACATTTCGAACCTCATTGTTTGCGTATATTCCGTCACTTTCGTAGTACGAACTATTCTGATAAGAACCACACGAAACCACCAAGAGACTAATGAAAATTGAGATGGAGAGAAGAAGAGATTTGGGTGGATAAATATTAGTTTTCATATCTGTATAGTTTTTTATTGTTGCACAATGCAAAAATAGTTAGTTTTGTGGAACTATTTAGTTAAATAAAATAACGCAAAATTTGTGCCAAACTATTCAATATGAGTAAGAACCTTACTACAAGATCAGAAGATTATTCAAAATGGTATAACGAACTGGTTGTCAAAGCTGATTTAGCTGAGAATTCAGGAGTTAGAGGCTGCATGGTAATCAAGCCATACGGATATGCCATTTGGGAAAAAATGCAAGCAGAGTTGGATCGAATGTTTAAAGAGACAGGCCATCAAAACGCCTATTTTCCTTTATTTGTTCCTAAAAGCATGTTTGAGGCAGAAGAGAAGAATGCGGAAGGATTTGCAAAAGAGTGTGCGATCGTGACACATTACAGATTAAAAAATGATCCAGACAAGCCGGGTAAGCTAATGGTAGATCCTAATGCGAAATTAGAAGAAGAGCTTATTGTTCGTCCAACCAGTGAAGCTATTATTTGGTCTACTTATAAAGGGTGGGTACAATCCTATAGGGATTTACCTTTGTTGATTAATCAGTGGGCAAATGTGGTTCGATGGGAGATGAGAACACGACTGTTCCTTAGAACAGCCGAGTTTTTGTGGCAAGAAGGTCATACGGCGCATGCTACAAGAAGTGAAGCTATTGAAGAATCGGAGAAGATGATGAATGTTTATGCTGAGTTTGCTGAGAATTTCATGGCTATTCCAGTTGTAAAAGGAATTAAAACGGAGACAGAACGATTTGCTGGAGCAGAAGAGACGTATTGTATTGAAGCATTAATGCAAGACGGAAAAGCATTGCAGGCAGGTACTTCACATTTCTTAGGTCAGAATTTTGCAAAAGCCTTTGATGTTAAGTTTGCAAATGCCGAAGGGAAGCAAGAGTATGTATGGGGAACGTCTTGGGGAGTCTCAACGCGATTGATGGGAGCGTTAGTGATGACGCATTCAGATGATAAAGGATTGGTTTTACCACCTAATTTAGCACCTATACAAGTTGTGATTGTGCCAATACATAAAACAGATGAGCAGTTGGCAGAAATTACTGCTGAAGTAAATGTGTTAATGGCAGAGTTGAAAAAACTACATGTTTCGGTGAAGTATGATGATAGAACAACTCAAAAACCGGGATTTAAATTTGCTGAATGGGAATTGAAAGGGGTGCCCGTTCGAATTGCGGTTGGACCAAAAGATTTGGAAAACGGAACTTTTGAAGTTGCTCGAAGAGATACGTTGACAAAAGAAGTGCAGTCTAAAGATGGTATTTCGACTTATATCAGAGATTTGTTAGAAGAAATTCAAGCAGATTTGTTTAATAAGGCATTAAATTATAGAGATACGCATATAACGGAAGTTAACAGTTTTGAAGAGTTTAAATCAGTTTTAAATGATAAAGGTGGTTTTGTATCAGCACATTGGGATGGGACAGCAGTAACTGAGGAAAAAATTAAGGATCTGACGAAAGCTACTATTAGATGTATTCCTTTGGATGGTGTAGAAGAGGCGGGAAGCTGTATTCTCACTGGTAATTCTTCTGTTAGAAGAGTCCTTTTTGCGAAGGCTTATTAAAAAAAAGCAATTTTTTTTGCATCTGCTATTGCACGTCTTAAAAATAGTTGTATTTTTGCATCCGCAATACAGAAGCACGGTCCGTTCATCTATCGGTTAGGATCTCTGGTTTTCATCCAGGAAAGGGGGGTTCGACTCCCCCACGGACTACAATTTTTGTTTTGCTAAAAGTATTCCTGAACTTTAAAAGGAAATGGTCCGTTCATCTATCGGTTAGGATCTCTGGTTTTCATCCAGGAAAGGGGGGTTCGATTCCCCCACGGACTACAATTTCAATTTAGATTGAAAAAAAAACTTAGGAGGATAATGGTCCGTTCGTCTAGGGGTTAGGACGCCAAGATTTCGTCTTGGTAACAGGGGTTCGATTCCCTTACGGACTACAAAAAAATAGAATAGTAAAAGAAAAAAAATAATAAAATGGCAAATCATAAGTCAGCTCTAAAGAGAATCAGAAGTAACGAAAAGAGAAGAGTATTAAACAGATACCAACATAAAACTACTCGTAATGCAATTAAAGCGTTAAGAATAGCAACTGATAAGGTAGATGCTACATCTAAGTTGTCAAATGTTATTTCTATGATTGATAAATTGGCTAAAAAGAATATCATTCATGATAACAAAGCGTCTAATTTAAAATCTAAATTAACGAAACATGTTGCTAAATTGTAATTATTACATTTTATATATATTATAAAAAGCTCCTTTATAAGGGGCTTTTTTTTTGCTTATTTTTTTAAAATTAGTGCAAAAATCGGATCAAGCGCAAAAGTTGGGTATTATGGATCAAGTCGAAAACCTGTGGAGCGATAAAAATTAGGCATAAATATTAGTTAGCCTAAAAAGAAAGAATTCC
>NZ_JASMRI010000037.1:0-28244 GCF_041431375.1 Flavobacterium sp. Arc3
GACTTAAATGTCCTTTCTTTTGAAAAAATTATCCTATCTTTTTTCCTGAGAGTTGCATTAATTAATTGAATCTAGTATTCTTTAAATTTGCAGTCCTTAAAAACCTTATATAAACTAAGGTTCACAATATATTTACATGAATACTACTGCCCGCATCAAAAAAAACATGCAATTAATAAAATTGCGGAAATTAATTATTGTTTCTGTTTTGATTAGTTTTCTTTCTGCTTTTTTAGGAATCACATTAAAAAAACTAACGGAGCATTACGAAGAAATTTTTTCTAGCCAAGCTTATTTACATCCCGTCTTTATATTTATTTTTCCAGTTTTCGGATTGTCAGTAATTTATTTTCTGAGACATTATATGTTTAATAAAAAAGAGAATAAAGGAATCAATGAAGTTTTTGAGAGTACAGGGTCTAAAACCAAAAACTTACCAAAATCAAAGATTGCTTCCCATTTTATCAATGGATTGCTAACTGTCATCTTTGGGGGTTCTACAGGAATTGAAGTTTCTACCGTTGTGGCTACAGCTACTATCGGTTCTGTGGCGCAACGCAAACAAAATATATTTAAAGAATATAAGACGGAATTGATTTGTGCGGGAATAGCTGCTGGAATCACGGCACTATTTAATAGTCCTATCGCGGGGCTATTTTTTGTACTCGAAGTTATTTCGAGAAAAATTACACGTACTTTTTTAATTAGTAATATTATTGCTGTTACTGTTGCTTTTGGACTTGTTCTTTTAATAGATGAGAAACCCATATTTGCTGTAAACATTACAACATGGCATGCAAGAGCTATTCCGTATTTTATTTTATTAGGGATTATTGCTGGGATTAATTCTGTTTATCTAACACGTTGCGTATTGTTTTTTAAAAATAATCTAAGCCAAATAAAAAGTCACTACTACAAGATTTTAATAGGATCTGTAATATTAAGTTGTTCTTTATTTTTCTTTCCGCAATTATATGGAGAAGGATATCACGCAATCAAAATGATTTTTTTGAATCCTAACGAGGTAAAAATATCTTATAGTTTACTATCTACCTTTATAGGTATCATTATATTAAAACCCATTGTCACATCGGCTACTTTATTTTCTGGTGGAGATGGCGGTGTTTTTGCTCCTAGCCTATTCATTGGTGCTTTTTTAGGATTATTTGTAGCGCTACTCTTAAACACTTACTTAAACGCAAATATAATTCCGGTTAACTTTATGGTCATAGGAATGGCAGCGGTTTTAAGTGCTAGTATTCACGCCCCTTTTACTGCGCTATTTTTAATTTGCGGCTTAATAAATGATTACACTTTATTTTTTCCCATTTTAGTGGTTTGTCTTATTTCAAAATACACCGCAAAGCTGATTTATCCACATTCTGTATATTCCTACGCTGCTAGTGTAGCAAAATAACATTTTATGCCTACCGAAAAAATTAAAAGAAGTTATCGTAAGACCAAATACATACTTTATAAAGAAACGCTAGTTGATTTTAGAGAAAAATTTTGGTCGTTTGTTGGTTCCTTTATTGGGATTGGGACTCTTGCTTATTTACAATCACGAATGCTTCCAGATTCTGATGTACTATTTCTTATAGGATCTTTTGGTGCATCCTCTGTTTTGATTTATGGCATTATCCAAAGTCCGCTAGCACAACCTCTAAATTTGATTGGTGGTCACGTTATATCTGCAATTGTAGGAGTAACTGTCGCTAAATTTGTTCCTGACATCTTATGGTTAACAGCAGCCTTATCCGTTTCACTTTCTATTATTCTAATGCAACTGACAAAAACATTGCATCCTCCTGGAGGAGCTACCGCTTTGATAGCAGTAACTGGGTCGGCACAAATAAAAAATTTAGGATATTGGTATGTAATTTCACCTGTACTTAGCGGAGTATTAATTCTTCTGGTTGTTGCCTTAATTTTTAACAACATGACGGTAAACAGGTATTACCCTATCCATGGAAAATACCACAAATTCAGAAAAATAATACATAAATCTATCAATAACAAATAATTATAATTCTATATAATTACTACTGTTTTATTTTTATTCGAATAATTAAATCGTAGCAATCCTTATTATTGCTATTTTAAATTGGCAGACCTATAAATAGTTGATTTGGTTCTTTATAAATGCATACGCAAAAATCTTATCAACAAATCTAGAATCTGTGTTGAAAGTTCGGGATGAAATATAAAATTAAATTTTACCTTTGACCTCTCATTAAAAACAAAGATTATGGTTTACAAATTCAGAGTAATTCTAGATGCAGAAGAAGATATATTCAGAGATATTGCAATACTTGCAGATGACACTTTAGAAGATTTACATAACGCAATATTCAATTCCTTTGGTTTTGACGGTATGGAAGTAGCCTCGTTTTACACTTGTGATGAAACATGGAACCAGGAAGATGAAATTTCGCTTTTTGATACCGGCGATGTTATTGGGGAGCAAAAAACGATGAGCTCTTACCAATTGTCAGATCTATTAGATGCTGAAAACACAAAAATTATCTATGTATATGATTTCATTAATATGTGGACATTCTTAGTTGAATTGGCCGCAGTTGAAGAACAAGAAGTAGGGAACTTATATCCCGAAACTTTATTTTCTCATGGTGAAATGCCAGATGAGGCAATAGAGAAAAACTTTGAAGCAGACAATGCTGATGACTATGCCAATGATTATGAAGACGGTCTAGACGAGGAGGACCTTGATATGTTTGAAGGAGACGATAGTTTTGAAGACTTTGGATTTGAAGAAAACTGGAATTAGAATAGTAAAAAATAAGAATAAAGAGCCAAGATTAAAGACTTCTCTATTGTCTATAATCTTGGTTTTTTTGTCTAAAAAAAATAAAACACAAAAATGATCAACTTATTTAACACACACATCGAGACTCTTTCTATTCATAGAGTAGGAAACAAAAGTCGTAACGAAGCTATCTTCTTATCAGAGCAACCTTTTAGTCTTCAAGATGAAATTGTGCCTCTTATAAAAGAGTTTTTCTTGAAACCTTTTAGAGAAAAAGAAGAAAACTATTTTCAGTTTGCACATGAAGTTGATTTGGATTATAACGACATGTATAAATTTACTTCAGCGATTTTTGAAAATCCAGCAAGTTTACATGAAAATTCAAAGAATATCACTAGGCATTTATTCGAACAATCGAATCATCCTCACATTAAAAATGGAGAAGTGTATGTCACTTATCTAACAAACGTAAATATCGATAACAATGTCGTTGATGCCATCGGTATTTTTAAAAGTGAGCTGCAAGCTGATTTTTTACAGTTTGAAGAAAAAGGAACACATTTAGAAATGATACTTCAACAAGGTATAAACTTGAGCAAACTAGATAAAGGATGTATCATTTTTAATCATAAAAAAGAAGAAGGATATAAAATATTAACTGTGGACAGTAACCGTTATGATGCGAGATACTGGTTAGAGCATTTCCTTTCTGTTGATGCCTTTGAAGATGAGAATTTTATCACTAAAAAATATTTGAAGTTCTGTCAGAATTTTGCAAAAGACGTAGTTTTTCCTGCTGAAGACAAAAAAGAGGAAGTGATGTTCATGAACCGTTCAGTGAATTATTTTGCCAAAAATGATCAATTTGAAGAGACTAACTTTTTGAACGAAGTTTTAGACAATCCAGACCTGATTCCGGAATTTAAAAATTACAAAGTTGACAAAGGAGAAAAATACAGTATTGAAGATGTAACCTCATTCCCCATTGCTAATGCTGCAGTTACAGATGCTCGTAAATCAATAAAAAATGTAATCAACTTAGATACGCATATCCAAATCAAAATGGATTTCATCAATCCTGAAAGCGCAGAGAAATATGTTGAAAAAGGTTGGGACGAAGAAAAACAGATGTATTACTATTTAGTATACTTTAACAAAGAAGAAAAATCGTAAAGCTATTTTTCACTTCTTTTCCTTTTAAAAAAGCCTCAATCACTAATTTAGTGATTGAGGCTTTTTCTTTAATACACTAATAACTAGTCCATTCACATTTTTGTATTTAGTTACTACAATTCCAGTTTCGAGTAGGAAATTATTTCTTTTTATCACAAAAAGATGTTTTTAATCGATTAAATTGTTGTTTTGTCGATATTTTCAATAGTTTTAGCGAACTCAAATCTACCTAAACGCCACCATTACCATTATGAGTACAATCGAAATCAAAGAAAATTTTCTAAGTAAAAAATTATATTGTTTACTTTTTGGACACAAAATTATTACAACCCGTAATATTACCAGTCATTTTAAGGAATACAAATGCACTATTTGTGAATTAGAATTAACAAATGATGAAAAAGGAAACAAAACGTTTCTTACACCAGAGTTAAAAGAGATAAACGACACTTTAAAAAGTTTTTGTGTAAAAAAACTTCAAAATATCTAGTTGAAACCTTGCCGCTAATTTAGTTCTATTAAACTAATAGAATAAGAGCAATGCTTAAAGCATTTCACCGCTGATTATCCTTCTTTTAAAAATCAAAAAACAAAGCTAGAAGAGCAACACAAATCTGGAATCCTAGTTTCGCGCCTAATTATGTTTCCTAAGGTGAAACCAAAACTACAAAACAGTTCTAACTATACGGACATTCTTATAGTTTTCGGCAACAAAATCAAAAATCTACCTCGATTTAGTATTATTTCTTTGTTGTGTTTAAAATATTAAACCTCCAATTACCTTAGTGACTAGCGTTTTTTTCATAAATTTGCATGGTAAAAAAACTCCTTTTCTAGTAATTTTACATTTTTAAATCCGCATCATAATGAACACTACTATATTCAACGAAAGTCCTTTTAAAACGCTAATTTCCTTTCACAAACTAATCGAATCTTTGGAAGAAATTGCTCTATCAGATGTTGATTATCGTTCTAATTATGCAAAGGCGTTATTAAAAGAAATTGAACCAATACCAGAATTTAGAACTGGAATTGAGGATTTATCGATTATAGAAAATAACAAAACACTAATAAATTATTTACTTGCTGATTTATTCCCCACTTCATTAACAAATAATGAGATAAAAGCCGTTACCATTCCGTTTCAAAATTTCACTTTTAATTATTCTGAAAGATTCAAAAAAATATTAATTGCTGCAGGAGATTTTGATTTAACGATAAGAGATTTTAACGACGATCAATTTTATATACTAAGCTGTATCCTTATATTAAATTCCTATTACCATCAGCACTTCGATTACAACAGACCTTTATTTTATGACATTCCAAGTTCAAACGGAATTATAAATCATTATCGAATTCTCTACAATGCAGATTTCATAGAAATTTATCCTACAGAAAAAGCCGTTGCATTATCATCTGAAGACATTGATGAATTAATGGACAATTATAGCAATATCGATTTATGGAAAGAGAAATTTCCTTTAGAAAGTTGGATTCTAAAAGGTTTTGGAATAGTCACCCTTTATGATGCTACTAAAGAAAGTGCCATCTCTAATTTAAAAAGTAATCTTTTAAAATCTGAAAAAGGGCAAAATGACATTAATAAAAATTCAAATGCCATCTTTAAATCAATATTTAAAGTTCCTGATTTAAGAATAGGCCTTGTTATATATAGCGCAGAAGAAGGTAAATTAATAAAACCTCCTTTTAAGAATGAGGAACGGGAAAGCTTCATTCTTCTGGATGAAAAAGAAATCCCTTGTGAAAAAGCATTTCTGGGATGCTCTTATAATACTCTTTTAGAAGACAAAAAACCATTCTCAATTTCTAGCGTGGAGCATTTTGCCACTATTCCTGGTAATGAAAGATTTGCTAAACATTTACTGGATCAGGGTATTAAAAGTTGCATTCTAGCGCCTGTAATAAAAAACAATAAATTATTGGGGATTATGGAACTCGTTTCATCTGAACCTCGACAATTAAATAGTATAAATGCAAACAATCTAGACCTTATACTTCCTTATATCGTAGATACGCTAGAACGATACAATATAGATTTAGAAAACCAAGTCGAAGCTATAATTCAACGTGAATATACAGCGATACACTCTAGTGTATATTGGAAATTTCGAAATGAGGCACAAAAATATTTCCATACAAATACCGCTAACAAGGATTATATTTTCAAAGAAATTGTTTTTAAAGAAGTGTATCCCTTGTATGGTCAGATTGACATCAAAGGGTCCTCTGAACACCGAAATTCAACTGTAAAAGAAGATTTAAAAAATCAACTGAGTGCATTATTAGCCATTTTTAAAAATTTAGAAGCAAACAGTACGCTTCCTTTACTAGAGCAACGAAAATTTGAAATGCAATCGTACTCAAGAGAATTGCAATTAGAATTAAAAGCAGATACAGAGCAACAGATTCAAACCTACATTCAAAAAGAAATACACCCCATTTTATCGAATTCGAAAATTGAAGGCGAATGTCAATTATTAATAAATAACTATTTTGAAGAATTAGATCTAAAAACAGGTCTGTTTTATCAAGCACGCAAACAATTTGATGATGCAATGGCTATCATTAACAAAAAGATGGCTACTGTTCTAGATAAGGAACAAGTGGAAGCACAAAATATATTCCCACATTATTTCGAAAGATTTAAAACAGATGGAGTTGAACACAACCTCTATATTGGCGCTTCTATTTCTCCTTCACAGCCCTTTGACTTAATGTATCTGAATAATTTAAGGTTATGGCAATTTCAAACATTGTGTAAAATGGAATTAGAGCATCATCATCTTAAATCTTCACTTCCATATGAACTCGATGTAACCTCTTTGATTTTAGTGTTTAGTTCTCCTATTTCAATCCGTTTTAGAATGGATGAAAAACGTTTTGATGTCGACGGAACCTATAATGCCCGTTACGAAGTGGTAAAAAAACGTATTGACAAAGCCAACATAAAAGGAACAAAGGAAAGAATAACTCAAAAAGAGAAAATAACCATAGTCTACTCTCATTCTTACGAAGAAACAGAATACTTAAAATACATCAAATTCCTACAGTTTAAAGGGATCCTAGAACCAACAATTGAGCAATTTGACGTCGAAGAACTGCAAGGTGTTTCTGGGTTAAAAGCCCTTAGAGTAAAAGTGTGCAACACGAACATCGATACTGAAAAATACAGCTATCAAGATTTAGTAGAAGAGTTAAATTAGACGTGAATAGAATTAAATGCAATTATAAAAGCAATAACAGAAACTATAATTCCAATCATGAATATATTGTAAGTAATTCTTAATAGATTGTATTTTTTCTCTAAAACTAATCCCAAATAGTACAAATCTTTAATCATCGAGTTGTATAAATGACTGTCATCTTTCATCATTTCGTTAACCGCCCATTCATATTCGTCTAAAGGCATTTTATAAAAATTACCAAAGAAAAGTAAATTCACTTTTTTGTCCTCAATGTCTTGCCTTGTAAAAGTACCACTAGTAACTTTTGGACGTGTTGAAAGTATGGCAAAAATGATAGAAACCACACTAAACATCAACATTATAAATGTGGGAATGACTAAATAGTCATTGCGTACATTATCCAACTTTGGAATAATTGATGATAAGGCAATCGATATAATAATCGCGTTAACCGACAATAATATATTTGCTTTACTATCTGCAATTCCGCTTAAACGGGTGTGATTACTCAATGTAATTCTGAATAAAGTATCTACTCCTCTACTTGTTTTCCCATTAGTAGGTTTCTTTTTCTTTTTCTTCTTCTTTTCAGCTGCAACAGAATCTTCAGCCGTTTGATTTTCGATTTTATTTATATTTTCTTTTATCAATTTGATGTTGTTTTCTTTAATGGGTTGCCAGTTTTCAAGGGCATAATCAGTGTAATATACGTGATATTTAGATAATATTTTAAGGTTTTCTTTGGCCCATTCTTGATTTGTGTAGAATTTTTGACTGGTAACCTCCCATTCCTTTCTTAAATTCTCGCAAATAGACAAATAATCCTCTCTTCCAAAATGAGAATAATCAGCATCTCTAATGATTTTTTCGAAAATAGTTTTAGGCACATAATCATAGGTTGTTGCTTTTATAATTTTAGAAACAGCATTAATAAACGCTTCATCTTTACCCTTGCCTTTTAAAAAATCTCGTACAATAGCAATACTCGCATCTTCATGATTATCACAACCTTTAGTATAACCCGTATCATGAAACCATGCTGCTATGACAATGATCTCAGTCTCTAACGGCGTTAAATTCTCTCTGTCTGATAGCATTGTAACTGCCGTAACCACATCAAAAGTGTGGTCTAAATTGTGGTAAATAAATGAAATAGAAAGTTTATCTTTGAATAATTTACGGACAAAATCTTCGGCTTGCGCTATAATGGTCATAACAAATTTTTATACTACTAAATTATGAAAATGTTTTCGGATAATCGATTTATCAAAAATAAAATATTTCTTTACTTACCGATAGTACTCCTTTTGCTACAATCATGTGCAACTAAAAAGGCTCAATATGGTAATAAAGTAGAAAATCCGGTACCCCAAAACGTAGTAGACACGGCAAAAATTGTGCATACCTTTTTTTTAATTGGCGATGCTGGCAATGCTGATGAAGCCGAACCTCAAAAAATGTTGCAATTACTACATGAACAACTTCTAGTGGCCAATAAAAACAGCACTTTACTGTTTCTAGGAGACAATATATACCCGAAAGGATTACCGAGTAAGAAAGACGAACCCGCCTATAAAATTGCCGAAGACAAATTATTAGCTCAACTAGCACTTTCTAAAAAGTTCAAAGGGCAGACCGTTTTTATTCCCGGAAACCACGATTGGTACAACGGAATCAAAGGGCTTGAAAAACAAGGCGAATTCATCACTGATTATTTAAAAGACAAAAACGCATTTTCACCCAGTAAAACCTGTGCAATTGATGATTTAGAAATAAACGACTTAGTTACTTTAATTACTATTGACAGTCAGTGGTTTTTAGAAGACTGGAATAAATCACCTACAATAAATGATAACTGCGACATTAAAACTCGTGAGGATTTCTTTGCTGAATTAGAAAGTTTACTAAGTAAAAACAAAGACAAAACGGTAATTTTAGCGCTGCACCATCCATTAATGAGTAACGGTACTCATGGAGGACAATTTTCTTTAGAAAAGCAACTTTTCCCTCTGGAGCAAAAAATTCCCCTGCCCATTATTGGGTCGGTTATTAATTTTTTACGAAAAACATCAGGTATTAGTCCGCAAGACATTCAAAACAAAAAGTATAGCGCATTATCAAACCGCATTCAAACGTATGTAAAAGGTTTCAATAATGTGATTGTGGTTTCTGGACACGACCATAATTTACAATACATTGATCATGAAAATGTCAAACAAATTATAAGTGGAGCTGGATCTAAATCAGAAGCTGCAAAGGCGGTTTATCCAAATGATTTTTCATACGGGAAAAATGGTTTTGCAACACTATCTCTTTTTGACAACGGAAAAGCAATGGTTTCTTTTTACGGAAAAGAAAATAACAAGTTAAATTTATTGTTTCAGAAAACGATTTTATTTCCACCAACAAAAGTAACACTAGACTATCCTACAAAATTTCCACAGACTACTAAAGCTTCCGTTTATACTCCCGACATGATTCACAAAAGTAAGTTTCATAATTTTTTATTTGGAACACATTATCGTGAATATTTCGGTACACAAATAGCAGCAAAAACAATCACTCTTGACAAACTTTATGGAGGTCTGACGCCCACAATTGCAGGCGGTGGTCATCAATCTAAATCTTTACGACTTGAAGATTCTAACGGTAAAGAATATGTAATACGCGCGGTTAAAAAAAGTGTATCTCGCTTTTTACAAAGTGTTGCCTTTAAAGACCAGTATGTTGAAGAGCGCTTTAAAAACACATTTGCCGAAGAGTTTTTATATGATTTCTACACCACATCACATCCTTATGCCCCTTTAGCAGTGGGTAATTTAGCTGATAACATTGGAGTTGCACATACTAATCCATTACTCTATTATATCCCAAAACAAAACCAGCTAAAAGATTTTAATGCTGATTTTGGCAATGAATTGTACTTAGTAGAAGAACGCCCATCCAAAGAACAAATAGATGTGGCGAGTTTTGGCAAACCAGAGGACATAATAAGTACATATGATGTACTAGAAAAACTACACAAAGACGAGAAATATTCTATTGATGAAAAAGAATATATTAAAGCTCGTTTGTTTGACATGCTAATTGGTGATTGGGATAGGCATTATGACCAATGGCGTTGGGGAGAATACAAACAAGACAAAAAAGTAGTTTACAAGCCTATCCCAAGAGATCGCGACCAAGCGTTTTCAAAGTATGACGGAGCATTGCTTTCTATTTTAATGAATATTCCCGCTTTACGCCACATGCAATCTTTTAAAGAAGACATCAAAAACGTAAAATGGTTCAATAAAGAAGCCTATACATTAGATTTAGCATTATTAAAAACTTCGACAGAAAAAGAGTGGCTTGAGCAGGCTAAATACATTCAAGAAAATCTCTCGGATCAAGAGATAGATCGTGCTTTTGTCAATTTACCAAAAGAAGTTCAAGATCAAACGATTGAAGACATTAAGCATAATA
The DNA here is from genome assembly GCF_041431375.1 of Flavobacterium sp. Arc3. Classification (NCBI taxonomy): domain Bacteria; kingdom Pseudomonadati; phylum Bacteroidota; class Flavobacteriia; order Flavobacteriales; family Flavobacteriaceae; genus Flavobacterium; species Flavobacterium sp. Arc3. Next base: position 10,615 of record NZ_JASMRI010000037.1, read on the forward strand.
TAAAATCTCGCAGAGAATTGCTGACAAAATATGCTAGGAATTATTATAAGGTGTTACAAAAAACAGTTATAATAGTAGGCACAAACAAAGATGATAAATTTGTTATCGACCATAAGGGCAAAAAAAATCTGGAAGTTGCAGTTTATAGACTAAAAAAAGAAGGAGATGAACTTCTTTATAAAAAGTCGTTTACTAATGCGCACACTAAAAATATCTGGGTATACGGTTTAGACGATGATGATGTTTTTGAGGTAAAAGGAGCGAACAAATCGAAAATAAAAATCCGATTGATAGGTGGACAAAACAATGATATTTACAATGTAGAAAATGGTAAAAAAATTACAATTTTAGACTTTAATTCTAAAGAAAATACTTTTAACCTAGATCACAGAGCTAAAAAATCACTGTCTGATGATTATGAAACTAGCCTTTACGATTACAGAAAACCCAAATACAATGTATTCTCAGGCTTACCTATATTAGGTTTTAATCCTGATGACGGTATAAAATTTGGAATTATTGCTAACTATACCATTAATAAATTTAAGCAAAATCCTTATACACGAAAACATACTTTAAAAGCAAATTACTATTTTGCTACAGGAGGATTTGAATTACTTTATAATTTAAGTATTCCTAAACTTTATAAGGATTGGGATTTCGATTTCGCAACACAATTTACAAGTCCTAATTTTGCCATCAACTATTTTGGTTATGGTAATAACTCCGTAAATAATGATGAAGAAGACGGAAAGGATTATAATAGGGTTCGCATTAGAATTGCAAAATTCGCACCACAAATCACAAAAGTAGGACTTTATGGAAGCGTTATTAATTTCAAAACAGAATTTGAAAATATTGATGTTGAGAGAACAAAAGATCGTTTTATAGCAATCCCAAATACGGTTAACCCAACAGTTTTTGACAACCAATTATTTGCAGGTGCAAGCTTAAAATATAGCTTTGATAATTATGACAACCCCGCTTTTCCAACATTAGGTATGGGATTTTCTATTACTGGAGGTTGGAAAATAAACTTAGAAGACACAAAGCGAAATTTCCCTGCAATAGAATCTAAGCTTAGTTTTAATCATAAAATTGATGCAAACGGAAAAATTGTTTTAGCAACTCTACTTAAAGGAAAAGCGATATTAAACGATAATTTCGAATTTTATCAAGGAGCAACTTTAGGAGGTGATTATGACTTAAGAGGTTTTAGAAATGAACGTTTTATAGGGAATTATTCCTTCTTTCAAAGTAGCGATATTCGCTGGAATATAGGAACAATCAAAAATAGTTTTATCCCTATGTCTTATGGAGTTCTAGGCGGTTATGACTATGGAAGAGTATGGCTAAAGGGTGAAGAATCTGATAAATGGCATCAATCAGTTGGTGGCGGATTATGGCTTAATGGATTAGATGTTCTTACAGCAAGAATCACTTATTTTAAAAGTGCCGATGATCAGGCGCGTTTTACTTTTGGTCTAGGACTAGGTTTTTGATTTTAACTTTTTCAGGTTTACTTCATAAACCTTTCCTCCCATTTTTTTAGTTTTTTCATCAGCGATAAAAACTGTTTTATTGTCTTTAAAGCTGATGCTTTCTTTTTGAGAATAATGCTTTAAATCAAGTTCCTTTACAGTTCCTGACAAGAAATCATCCTTTTTATAACCCTCAAAAAGCCAAATTTTACTATGACTCAAAAGCACTACTTTTGAGTCATCAGGGCTAATAGCAGCACTTGTGATGGCATCAGTATTATAATCGTTTCCAGTAGTAAACTTTCCAATTAACTGTGCTTTTTGAAAGCCTGCTTTATTTACAATTTTATATATGCTGCTGGTACCGTCAAAATCTTTACTCCTATTTTTAGTAAAGAGGTAAAAGAAACCGTCATACTCAAAAAAACTTTCTACATCAAAGACTAAGTTTTTCTTCTTTGGCGGAAACTCTGTTTGTTCTGGGTAGGCAAAGTTTATTTTGTAAGCTGGAGAAACTGAACCAGATTTCAGACCAGTTTTATCTATTTTATAAATACATAAATCCTTTCTGTCATTTTCATTATTCCCAAAATCACCTATATACAAATTACCTTGATTATCTTGAGTAATATCTTCCCAATCCCTATTTTTAGTATTGGTTATTGTAATTTCATTTTCAATTTTTCCTTCTGGATTTAGACTATAAATTTTATTAGCATTCCCGCTATCTTCCAAAGTCCAAAGTAAATTGGTATCTTCTGCATAACTAATTCCAGAGACTTCTTTAAGTTTTTTTGGTAAGGAGTATAGAGTAGATAACACACCTGAATCTTGCTGACAGGATAGTATTAAAAAGGAAACAGAAACAATCGAAATGTAGTTTTTCATATTCTAGGCTAAAATAGATTAATAGGAATGAACTTTGGAGCGTTTAAATTAAAACCCAGGCTTAAATAAATTAGCATTTTTATAATTTCTGGTAACAAATCGGAAGGCTGCTGTTAAAACATTCCCCATCCTTTTAGCATTTTTAAAATTCAAATCATTTGTAAATAAAAACAAATCGTTCTTTAGCCGTTGTACATGTTCATCAGGGGCAATAAGGTCATTTCCCATAATCTTCAATAGCCTTTTAATACGTGTTTCTGCCGAAAGGATTCTTTTAGCTAATACCGCCCGTTCTTCATTCTTATATTGTTCAATGGAGCTATCCTGCAATTTATCCTTCACTAATTTTACCATTGGATAATTCTCTTTAAAGAACTGCGGTCTATAAATCTTGAAATTCCCCTCATAACATTGCTGATCAAAATCAATGGGGCGAATTCTATACACTACCTGGTCAAAATCGTGAATGGGTACAATTACATAATTATAAGCACGCATATCTCCTAAAAGACGTATCATACAACGCTCATTAAACTTTACAAATTCTTTGGCTATCTGTGCTTTTTCGGTTTCGCTACAATCCTCCAAAAGTGTTTTTATAAATACATCTCCTGGAATTCCCATGATATGCTCTTCAATTAATGTATCTTCATATACTAAGAAGTTGATCTTGTCAGGAGATAAAATATGTTCTAATTCCAGTCCATATACACGCGAAGCATCTGCTTTTTTTACGTAAAAATGAGTGTAATTATCATTTAATATGTTTCTAACTTTTATTCGAAAAGGCTTCGAATTCCCAAAAGTGCAATAATCAATTGAATCTACATTCAAAAACTTAATAATGTCTAAATTTCCATCAGAATGCAAAAGTGAATAGATCTTTTTTAAAGTTAGATCAATTTCCATTCTTTCAAATTCATTATAATACACCCTAATCCATAAGGTATCTACCTCTTGCTTATCGTAAACGTTTATAGCTCCTGAGAACCGCAATAAATCATCATAAACTACAGGAACTTTAGAGATACGATCAAACCGACCTAAATAATCAAAAAGGGCATTATTTATAGGATAGGATGGTTTTTTAAACAGTACTTCAGAATCGCTCATTATGTTGATTTTAATGCAAATTTACGTCAATTTATAGCTATATGATAATAAAACACAAACTTCTTAATTTTTCAGAAGTATAAAAGACTAAGAAGTCCACCCTAATTTTCTAAAATTATCAGTCATAAAATACAATTCTCCAGACGATAAAGTTTCTCCTAAAATTAATTACGAAATCAATAGATGGTAATTTCTTGATGAGTCTACTCTTTTAACTATTAAAGGAAAAATCATCATTTTATTGTTACCTCTTTCCTTGCTCCTTATAATATCGAAATGCTAAAAAACAACATTGCTAAAAACTATGTCATAAGTCCCATTACTACTCAAAAATTAGAAGAAGCAACCGCCTTAACCCCATAACAAACTAATTTTGCTATAACGGTAACAATTTGTTAATTTGCTCGTCCTATATGTAATATAAAAAACCAACATTTTGGAAACTATCCTTTCTATTAAAAATCTTAGCAAACGCTTTGGAAGTGTGCAGGCCTTAAAAGATATTTCTTTCGAAATAAAAAAAGGCCACGTTTATGGTATTCTAGGCCCTAACGGAAGCGGAAAATCAACAACCCTTGGAATTGTTTTGAATGTGGTCAATAAAACTTCGGGGGAATACAGCTGGTTTGATGGAAAAATGGAAACCCATGATGCTTTGAAAAAAGTGGGAGCTATTATCGAAAGGCCCAATTTCTACCCTTATATGACGGCACAGGAAAATCTAAGGTTAGTTTGTAAAATAAAGGATATTAGTTATGCTAAAATTCTTGAAAAACTACAACTTGTGGGTTTAGATGAAAGAAAAGATAGTAAGTTCAGCACCTTTTCATTAGGAATGAAACAACGCTTAGCGATTGCCTCTGCCCTATTAAATGATCCAGAAATATTGATTTTAGACGAACCTACTAACGGTTTAGATCCGCAGGGAATTCATCAAATTAGAGATATTATAAAACAGATAGCTGCGCAGGGAACTACTATTTTATTAGCCTCTCATTTATTAGATGAAGTCGAGAAAGTGTGTTCACATGTCTTAGTTTTGAGAAAGGGACTTGTCCTCTATTCTGGGAGTGTACATGGCATGTCATCCAATGAAGGTTTTTTTGAGCTACAAGCCGAAGATTCTCAAGCTTTGATTGAAGTTTTAAAAACGCACCCCGCTATAGAAAGTATTAAACAAGAAGAAGAGAAAGTTTTTGTATATCTAAAAACTCCTTTAGAAGCCGCGGTTTTAAATAAATTCCTTTATGAAAACAATATTAATCTAAGTCATTTGGTTAAACGCAAACACAGTTTGGAAGAGCAATTTTTAGAATTGACAAAAAATGCTAAACCAACACTTAAAAACTAAAAAAATGAAAAGATTATTATCTATTGAATTACAAAAAATATGGATGAACAAAGCAAGTCGGGTTTTGACTTTGACCTACTTCATTTTACTTTCCTTTATAGCGTTAATCGCATCCATAAAATTTGACATTGGTTTTTTTAAAATCCATCTTGCTGAAATGGGTATCTTTAATTTTCCTTTTATTTGGCATTTTAATACTTATATTGCTGCAATTTTAAAATTATTCTTAGCCATCGTTATTGTCTCCATGATGGCAAATGAGTATAGCTACGGTACTTTAAAACAAAACCTGATTGACGGATTGAGTAAAAAAGAGTTCGTTTTGTCTAAATACTTGACCGTCCTCTTATTTTCTTTTTGCTCTACTGTTTTTGTATTCATCATGAGTTTAACATTAGGATTTGTATTTTCATCTTATACAGAGTTATCCATAGTTTTTTCTCAAATGGAATATCTACTGGCATTCTTTGTCAAATTAGTTGGTTTTTTCTCCTTTTGTTTATTTTTAGGAATACTGGTAAAACGATCTGCATTTGCATTAGGATTTCTGCTAGTATGGAATATTATTGAGGGAATTGCTAAGGGCATTTTAACATTTAAAATATTCCCAGATAATAAAACAGCTGATTATATAACTCAATTTTTTCCCTTAGAATCCATGTCAAATTTAATAGTAGAGCCTTTTTCTAGGTTATCAGTTATAAAAAATATTGGAACACAAATTGGAGTGGATAGCATTAAAGATTACAGCGTCCATTTTTCATCTCTACTTATTGTATTGTCCTGGTCGATTATATTTATGTTACTTTCTTACAAGCTGTTAAAAAATAGAGATTTATAGTATATTTGTTAGACTATGAAGTCTCTAAAAATAATATCGATTTATTTTTTTCTTTTTTTCATTCCCTTGATGGGAAGTGCACAATCAATAACGGTAAATGATTCTTATACTGCACAAAAACTTGTAAATCGATTGACAAATAATGGTTCGTGCTCCACTACTTCAAATCCTAGTGTTTCAGGTGACACTTTTTCAGGAACTCAAAATAGTTATGGCTATTTTAATTCAGGAGCAAGCAGTTTCCCTTTTACGGAAGGTATTTTATTAAGCACTTGGAGTAGTGTAAAATCCGAAGGTCCTTATGTTGAAAATATTCCTGCCGCAGACAGTAATCAATGGCTAGGAGATCCAGATTTAGATACCGTTTTAGGAAAGTCTACGCTAAACGCAACAGTTTTAGAATTTGATTTTACACCTTTAACCAATTTTTTAAGTTTTGATTATATATTTGCTTCTAATGAATACCAAAGCTTTTTTCCTTGTAGCTATTCCGATGCTTTTGCTTTTTTAATAAAAGAATCCGGAAGCACTGCTCCTTATCAAAACTTGGCTCTAATTCCAAATACCACGATTCCTGTAACCTCCACAAATGTGCACCCTCTAATTCCTGCTGTAAATCCACCACCAGCTTTTGGAACAAATGGTTGTCCAGCAGTGAACGAATCCTATTTTGGAGCATTTAACACCTCTTCAAGCCCAATAAATTACGCTGGACAAACTGTTATAATGAACGCTCGAACCAATGTAATTCCTAATAAAACCTATCACATAAAACTAGTAATTGCAGACAATGAATCTACAACATTTAACTCAGCTGTTTTTATAAAAGCTGGCAGTTTTACGTCTAAAATAGATTTAGGTACGGATCGGTTAGTGTCCACAAATAACGGAATCTGTTATGGAGAGAATTATGTTATAAATACAAGCTTACCGTTAACTAATACTTACAAATGGTATAAAGACAATATTCTAATTGCCGGTGAAACAAGTGCTTCTTACACCGCTACAGCTGCTGGCACTTATAGATTAGAATTAGATGTTCCTAATTGTACCTCTTCGGGTGAAATAAAAATTGAATATACTCCAGAAATAGTATTGAACAATACTACTTTAGTACAGTGTGATGATAATGGGGATGGAATCTCCACTTTTAACTTAACGAAAGTAGACAGTAAAATCAAAAATAATGATTCTTCTTTAAATCCAGTTGTTTATTACGAAACATTGGCAGAAGCCAAAGGATCATCAAATGCGATTGCAAATTCTACATCGTATACGAACAAATCTCAAAATCAAATCTTATATGCAAAAGTTACTAATTCTTATGGTTGCGAAAAATATGCTGAATTAACACTCCAAATTTCTAATGAAAGTATTACTCCTCAAAATCCATTTACAACCTGTGACGCCGATGCAAGCCAAGACGGTTTATCTGTTTTTGATCTAAAAACAGATATAACTCCCGCTGTTTTAAATGGACTGCCGGCTGGATTAGATGTAGAATACTATTTGAGTCCAGTAGACGCTATTTTACAAAATAATGCACTTCCTAATTTATTCAATAATACGAACCCCTATCAACAAATTATTTTCGCAAAAATAATAAACGGCCCCGATTGCTATGATATCACACCTATCACACTTATAGTAGAAACATTTAGCCCTCCAAATTTTGAAGATGTAAATGCAAGCTTATGCAATGGAAACTCGTTGAACCTATCAATAGCAACAGGGTTTTCAAGCTACTTATGGAATACAAGAGAAACAACAAATTCAATAACAGTAGCTTCGGCAGGAGACTATTTCGTCACAGTTACCAATTCAAACGGATGTGCAGCAACTAAAAATTTTCATATAAATAGTTCAGAAATAGCAACTATAAACGGAGCTACAATAAATGATTTCGCCGGAAATGAAAATTCAGTAGTAATAGAATATACAGGATCAGGAGATTATGAGTTTTCAATTGACGGTTCCTATTTTCAGGATAATCCTCAATTTGAAGGAATAGCTGCAGGAACTTATATCGCTTATGCACGGGATAAAAATGGCTGTGGTTTATCAGATCCCTTTGTTTTCTACGTATTAGATTATCCCAGATACTTCACGCCTAACGGAGATGGCTATAATGATTTTTGGAATATTGACAATCTTGATCTATTACCAAAATCCACGATAACCATATTTAATCGCTATGGAAAATTACTGAAAGAAATAAGCCCATCAAGTGTAGGATGGAATGGGACCTATACTGGACATCCAGTAGTCGCTGATGACTATTGGTTTAATTTAACTTTTGAAGACGGAAAAATCATAAATGGTCATTTTTCTTTAAAAAGATAATAGATATTTAACTATTTTTAGCGAATGAAACAAACTTTATTTATTTTCTTTATTTTCTTATCAATAGGCTGTTTTGCACAATTTAGTAAAACGCATTATATACCGCCAATTACAGCTCAAAATAATTTAGTAGGAGACCACTATTTATACATTTCGACACCAAGCGCTACCAACGTTAATTTCAAAATCATTGAGAACGGAGGCTCGGTAATTTCTGGTGTTGTCAACAACACTACCCCTTTTGTATACAGTATTGGACAGGGGAATAATACTCAATTATTCACTCCTAAAACAGTAATTGGAACAATTCAAAACAAAGGTTATATTATAGAAGCCGAAAATTTAATTTATGTTAGTGTACGGGTGAACTCCGGATTAACAAATATTGGTACATATAACCATGCTGGTGGTCTTGTTTCTAAAGGAAATAGTGCCCTAGGAAAATTTTTTAGACTAGGGGCAATGTTAAATCCCCTTTACGACACATCTTTATTAAATTTTGCTTCCGTTCTTTCAACAGAAAACAACACCAGAGTAACTATTTCAAATATTCCTGATGGTACCGTTCTTAGTGACGGCACTATAATTAACGGGCCCATTATAAAAATATTAAATAAAAATGAAAGCTATGTTTTAGCTTTAGAAAATTATTCTAACACCATTTCTAATAGCTCTAAAATGATAGGTGCTCTTGTAGAATCTGACAAACCGATAGCAGTTAATTCAGGCTCATTTGGCGGGAGTAATAATACATTAGTTAATGCAACAAATGCGATGGGAACTGGCAGAGATATAGGCTTTGATCAAATTGTTCCCTTAGAAAAAACTGGTAAAGAATATATATTTGTAAAAGGTAATGGAACTAATGAGATAGAAAGAGTCATTTTAGTTGCACATAGCAATAATACTCAAATATTTACTAATGGAAATTCAATTCCAGTTGCAACACTTACTGCTGGAAGCTATTATGTCCTAAGTGGAAGTGATTTTGTTAATGGAAACTTATATGTAAATTCTTCAGAGAACGTATTTGCATACCAATGTATTGGAGGTTCGAATTCTCCTGCAAATCAAAACTTATTTTTTGTACCGCCAATAAATTGCTCCACACCTAATATTGTTGATAACATCCCATTAATCGAATCAATAGGAACTGTAACATACACTGGAGGACTAAACATCGTTACAGAAACAGGTGCTACCGTAACCATAAATAATAGTCCCATTAATGCAACCGCAGTTGCAGTTGTGGGTAATCCCGCTTTTGTTCGATACACTGTTAGCAATCTGTCAGGAAACATTGCCGTAAAATCTACCAAACAGGTCTACGTATCCTATTTTGCAACAAACGGTGCTGCTACTTATGGTGGATACTATTCAGGTTTTGACACTAAGCCTGAAATCGTAACTGACAATTTAGCCCTAAATAGCACAAATTGCATCCCAAATGTAAACTTGAGCATTAGTACTTTTTCTTCATATGACACATTTCAATGGTATTTTAATGACGCCCCAATAATTGGAGCTAATTCAAATTCATATACACCAACTCAACCAGGATATTACCAAGTTAAAGGAGGAATTCTGGGCTGTGTTAGCAATGTGTTTTCTGATAAAATCCCAGTGAGTGACTGTGCCTTAGACTCTGATAATGACGGTGTAAATAACAACATAGATATTGACAATGATAATGATGGAATACTAAATTGTACTGAGTCTTATGGAAATCAAGCAATCGATCTTTCCAGTATTTCAACTGGTACTATCAATAAAAATGATTATCTCAATTCTTACAACGCAACTCTAACTTCAAACAACTCTATTACACCCTCAACATTTATTGGTAAAATAAACGGAGATTTCACGACTGAAGTACCCATGGGAAATGGTAATACAGTTACTCATGAAATGAATTTTACAAAACCAATTTCAATAGCACTAGAATATGTAACGACTGCTGACGTAACTGATTTATTAAATTCCAACTCCGAATTTATATTAAAATCTCCCGTAAACAAGACTATTACAGTATTGAATCCAAATAATCAACTACTTATTGATACAAATTACGATGGGATTTTTGAAAGTGACATAACCGAATTTTCCTCTTTTGAAATTCGATTCAGACTGAATAGCGCAGTACCATTAGCCGCAGGAATAGGCACATTTAGTTTTCGTTCTTTTATGACAGAATCACTTTCGATAACTCATAAAAACTTATCTGACACAGAGACTAATAAATCATCATTTTCAATTGTAGCCACATGCATACCTAGAGATACTGATGGTGACGGAATTCCAGATCAATTAGATTTAGATAGCGACAATGATGGAATTCCAGATATAATAGAAGCTCAAGTTAATAGCTCCGTTGCATTATCCAATACTGACACCAACAAAAATGGTCTTGACAATGCATTTGAACCTGGATTAACTCCCATAGACACAGATAATGATGGTATACCGGACTTTTTAGATTTGGATAGTGATAATGATGGAATTTATGATTCAACAGAAACGGGAAGTTTAGCAACAGACACTGATGGCGACGGAATTAAAGATTATAGAGAACTTGACAGTGATAACGATGGCTGTAATGACGTTATAGAAGCCGGGTTTACAGATTCAAATAGTGATGGAATACTAGGCTCAATTACACCTCCAACTGTTGATTATAAAGGAATTGTAACAAGTAGAACTAATGGTTATACAACTCCAAACGCTAATTATACTATTGCAGCTCCTATTATAATTAACACCCAACCTATTGTTCCTCCCACATGCGAACTACAAAATACCGCAATAAAAATAGTTGATAATGGTGGGAACACCTATCAATGGCAACTATCGATTGATGATGGTAATAGTTGGAATACTATATCACCTAATACAGTCTATAGTGGAACCGCAACAAATACATTAAATATTTCTAGTGTCACAAACGCAATGAATAATTACAAGTACAGGGTTTTACTAAATAAACCCGGTAACTCTTGTGATGTGCTTTCATCAGAAGCTACATTAACGGTATATGCTCTACCTACAGTGTCAAACCCGATTACCTTAGTACAATGTGACGATGACGGAGACGGCATATCAAACTTTAACCTCACGGAAAAAAATAGTTTCATTTCGGCAAATCATCTTGTTGAAACCTTTACTTATTACACTTCTCAAAATGGAGCCTATACTAAAGATAATTTGGTTAAAATTACAGACCCCTTTGCTTACAGCAGTCCAAGTGCCTCTATATGGACCCGAGTGGAAAACCAAAATGGTTGTTATAGAATATCACAATTGAATTTAATTGTCTCGTCAACCCAAATTCCAACAACATTCAAACGTACTTTTTCAAGCTGTGATGATTCACTCGATAATATTAATGATGACAAAGATGGTATTTCCACCTTTGATTTCAGCAGTGTTACCAATGAAATAAAAAGTTCTTTTCTATCGTCAAGCACTTTATACGCAATAAAATATTACAGAAATGAGGCAGATGCCCTATCAGAGAGGAACGAAATAACAAATACTTCAAATTATAGAAATATTGGTTATCCTAACCAACAAGAAATATGGGTTCGTGTTGAAAGTACCCTAGACAATGCTTGTTACGGTTTAGGCCCACATGTAACACTAACGGTAAATGCAAAACCAAATATTAATACAAATGACGATCATGACGAGGATGAATTAGTCTGCTCTAACAATCCTTCATTTTTTGTACGTCTTGATTCTGGAATTCAAGATGGAACACCTACAAGCAATTATACTTATCAATGGACAAAAGACGATGTGATTCTAAATACTGAAACTAAAGAGTTTTTAAATGTAAACGCGGTAGGAGTCTATACAGTAAAAGTAAGTAGTCTTTTTGGCTGTAGCAGAACCCGAACAATAAAAGTTACTGCATCAGACATTGCTACAATCGATAGCATAGATATTATAGACCTTGCCGATAATAATTCCGTAACCATCAACGTAACTGGCCAAGGTGACTATGAATACAACTTAGATGATCCAACTTCTAGCTTTCAACCTTCAAATGTATTCGAAAATGTAATTGCAGGTATTCACGAAGTTTACATAAACGACAAAAACGGCTGTGGAAAAGTACAAAAAACCGTTGCTGTAATTGGCGTGCCTCGATTTTTTACTCCAAACAATGACGGCTACAACGACTATTGGAACTTAAAAGGAGTCAATAATGACCTAAATGCCAAGTCGGTAATCTACATTTTCGACCGATATGGCAAACTATTAAAAGAACTAAAGCCAAACAGCCTTGGCTGGAACGGAACCTTTAACGGCGCACCACTACCCGCTGATGATTATTGGTACACCATAAAGCTAGAAGACAACCGTGAATTAAAAGGTCACTTTAGCTTAAAAAGATAAACCAATCCTAGCAGCAAATTCTATAAAACACTACAACTAGCCCGAGATTAATCCATTTAATCTGGGGCTAATTTTTTTTTGAACCAAAAACACATCACAACAACTATTTTTATAAAGCATCTACATTATTAGGTCGTGCCCCGCCAAAAAAAAGCGGGTCGGGCTATACGCTACAATCTTTTAAGGGGCGAAACAAAGCCCCCTAAAAGGATTTCCACTGTTATCCCTCACGAAATAGAGCTAAACAACTTCAGCTACTCCAAAACAAGTATCCAAACAAAAAAACAGATACAAAAAAAAGCCACTTCTTTCGAAATGGCTTTTTTAATATACTTGTGATATAATTAGATTTTAAATCTTTTTCTATCAGTTTCTGTCAAATAAATTTTTCTCAAACGAATAGATTTTGGAGTAACCTCTACATATTCATCTTTTTGAATGTACTCTAACGCTTCCTCAAGAGAGAAAATAATTGGAGGGATAATTCTAGCTTTCTCATCATTTCCAGATGAACGTACGTTAGACTGTTTTTTAGCCTTAGTTACGTTAACACACATATCATCGCTACGTGAGTTTTCTCCAATTACTTGACCTTCATAAATTTCATCATTAGGATTAACGAAAAATTTACCACGATCTTGTAATTTATCGATAGAATAAGGAATTGCTTTTCCATTTTCCATAGAGATTAATGAACCATTGTTACGTCCAGGAATAGCTCCTTTGAAAGGCTCATATCCAATATAACGGTGTGACATAATAGCCTCACCTGCAGTAGCAGTTAACAATTGATTACGTAGTCCAATGATTCCACGAGATGGAATGTTGAATTTGATAATCATACGTTCTCCTTTACCTTCCATAGAAAGCATTTCACCTTTACGGATAGTAACGAATTCTACCGCTCTACCAGAAAGATTTTCAGGTAAGTCGATTGTTAATTCCTCAATTGGCTCACATTTTTTACCATCAATTTCTTTAATGATAACTTGTGGTTGACCGATTTGCAACTCATAACCTTCTCTTCTCATTGTTTCAATAAGAACAGATAAGTGAAGTACACCACGACCAAAAACCATAAACTTATCAGCTGAATCAGTTTCACCCAATTTCATTGCTAAGTTTTTCTCTAATTCTTTTGTCAAACGGTCTCTAATATGACGAGAAGTTACAAATTTTCCCTCTTTACCAAAGAAAGGAGAGTCATTAATTGTAAACAACATACTCATTGTTGGCTCATCAATAGTAATTGTTTGTAACGCTTCTGGGTTTTCAAAATCAGCGATTGTATCTCCAATTTCAAATCCTTCAACTCCAACAATTGCACAGATATCTCCAGCAATTACCTCTTGAACTTTTTTACGACCTAATCCTTCAAAAGTATGTAATTCTTTAATACGTGATTTAACAATTACACCATCTCTTTTACATAAAGAAATTGGCATTCCTTCTTTCAAAACACCTCTTTCAAGACGACCAATAGCGATACGACCTGTAAAAGCCGAAAAGTCTAATGAAGTAATCAACATTTGAGGAGTTCCTTCTGATACTTTAGGAGCTGGTACATTTTCGATAACCATATCTAATAATGCTTCAACATTATCAGTTACGTTTTCCCAATGGTCAGACATCCAGTTATTCTTAGCAGAACCATAAACCGTTGGGAAATCCAACTGTTCTTCTGTTGCTCCTAATTCAAACATTAAGTCAAAAACTTTTTCATGAACTTCTTCAGGAGTACAGTTTTCTTTATCAACTTTATTAATAACAACGCATGGCTTTAAACCAAGGTCTAGTGCTTTTTGTAATACAAAACGAGTTTGAGGCATAGGTCCTTCAAATGCATCCACTAACAAACAAACTCCATCAGCCATGTTCAATACACGCTCTACCTCACCACCAAAATCGGCGTGACCAGGAGTATCGATAATGTTGATTTTTGTTCCTTTGTACTGAACAGAAACATTCTTAGAAGTAATGGTAATACCTCTTTCACGCTCTAAGTCGTTGTTATCAAGGATTAAGTCACCTGTGTTTTCGTTGTCACGAAATAACTGACAGTGATACATAATTTTATCAACCAAAGTTGTTTTACCGTGATCGACGTGGGCAATAATTGCAATGTTTCTAATAGATTCCATCTGTGATTTTTAATGGGTGCAAAGGTACACTTTATTTTGACATAAAAAATATTTATCCAATAGTTTACATATTGTTAACGTTTTAGATATTAAAGTTAAGTTAAAAAATAAGTGCAAAAGGGTATTTTGTAATTCATTATAATTAATTACATTTGAGTAATGAAAAGCAAATCCAACCACTTAACCATCGTATACATCCTTATAGCCATCTTCGTAGCTATCGTTTTTCACAAACTTTCCTTAAAGTATTATTATTTAGACAACTACCAAATCTACAATTTTATAAAAGACCTAGTTTTAGTTTTTTTAACCGGAATAACCTTTAGATATATTCTATCTGTAAACGACAAAAGAAATAAAGTTATATTCGAAAAACTAAAAAGAACAAACGACGAAATTAAAGAATCAAATGAGAAATATGATATTGTTGCTAAAGCAACAAGCGATACTATTTGGGATTGGAAAATACAAGAAGACAACCTCCTTTGGAGTAAAGGAATAAAAAGCATCTTTGGATATAATCAAGAAGAGATTGGAGATAGTTCAAAGTGGTGGTTTGATAACATACATCCCGAAGACAGTATAAAAATGTCCATTAAATTATATTCTTTTATAGAACAAAAAACTCAAAATTGGCAAGATGAATATCGCTTTAAATGTGCTGACAACACCTATAAATATGTACTGGATAGAGGTTTTCTTCTAAAAGACGAAAACGGCAAAGCAATAAGAATGATTGGAGCCATTCAAGATATAACTAAACAAAAAGAAGAAGAACTAAGACTTAAGTTATTAGAAACCGTAATCGTCCAAACAAAAGACGCAATAATCATTACAGAAGCGAATTTCAATAAACGTAAACTTCCTAAAATAGTTTATGTCAACCCTGCTTTTTCTATAATGACAGGATACTCTACTTATGAAATTATAGGGCAATCTCCAGACCTTTTAAAAGGTTTAAACTCTGATAAGAATAATATTATAAAAATAATAAATGCTATAAAAAACAGAGAAGAAGCTGTAATAGAAATGATTGCTTACACAAAAAATCATGAAGAATTTTGGCTGCGCTTTTCAATGATTCCGATTTATGATTCTGAAAATGAACTGACACACTGGGTTTCTATCCAGAGAGATGTCTCTGAAGAGAAAAAACAAGAAAAAGAAAAAGAACATCTCATAAGGGAATTAACTCAAAACAATAAGGACTTAAAACAATTTTCATACATCACCTCACACAATCTTCGAGCACCACTATCTAATTTAACTGGTTTATTAAATTTGATAGAAGACATCCCTATTACCGATCCAGAATTAAAAGAAATCTTACAGGGCTTTAATAGATCGACCTATCTTTTAAACGAAACGATCAACGACCTTACTAAAGTCATGATAATAAAAGACAATTCCTCTATTCAAAAAGAAGCAGTTGTAATAAAAGAAGTATTTGAAAATATTTTTAGTAAGATTACTGTTCAAATTGATATGCATCAACCTATAGTATTAATTGATTTTGAGACAGCACCCATATTGGAAATCAACAAATCTTATATCGAGAGCATATTATCAAATCTTTTAACAAATTCTATAAAATATAAATCAAAAAATAAAACGCTAGAAATAACAGTATCTACTCAACAGACTAAAAATTACACGACATTGATTTTTAGCGACAATGGAATAGGAATAGATTTAGACAGAAATAGAGATAAAATTTTTGGCCTTTACCAAAGATTTCATAACTATCCTGACAGTAAAGGTTTAGGACTGTACCTAGTAAAGTCGCAGGTCGAAGCCATGGGAGGAACCATCAGCATTCAAAGTGAAGTTGATAAAGGAACTACTTTTACTTTAACATTCAAAAACAAATAATACAATGCTCGACTTAATTTTATGTGTAGATGACGACCCGATAACATTAATGCTATGCAAAAAAGTACTTTGCAAAACTACATTTTCAAATGAAATAATCACAGCACAAAATGGCGAAGAAGCACTTCAATATTTCGATTCAATCAAACTCACAGAAAACGGTACCAAAAAAGCACCTCAATTAATTTTTCTGGATTTAAACATGCCTGTGATGGGTGGTTGGGAATTCTTAGATCTATTTTGTGACTCCACTTATCAGGACTTTAATACCATTACAAAAGTTGTAATACTTTCATCAACAATTGATCCAGAAGACTTAGAAAAAGCTAAAAAATACTCCATGGTAATAGATTTTTTACCAAAACCAATTACCCTTTCAATGCTAGATTATTTATCAAATAAAATATAATAACAAAAGTTAATGATGCATAAATCATCATTTATCCACTAATAATATTAACCGTAAGAAACTTTTATAAAGGAGTATTTGCAGCCTAAAAATGACAGATATACACCAAATTCTTGTCATACAATCGCCAAATTATTACTGAGCACTCTCCATCCATCTATAATTTCACCTTTTTACCTCTTAAAACATCACCTTCTTTATCTCAAGAATAAGAAAACAGAAGACACTTCACGCTATCATGTAGCACTTTTTACGATTGAAACCAACCCATATTTTAAAAGTAATAACTTTAAAAAGCAACCGGATAAGATTTTCGCTTTTGCCAACTGCTATCAAAAAATTAATCAGCCTAGATTCAAATTATTTAAGATAATCTCTAGAGTCATTTATTTACCACTACCAAACTATCCTAAACTACTTTTATAAAAAAAACATTAGTTTCACAGAACCATAAGATCCAAAAATAAAAGCATGTAAATCAAATTTAGAAGCGTCACGAACATTTAATTTTTTTTTCTTTTTATGTTAACTAATATTTATGGATCAAGTCTAAAAGTTGTGGGGAAATATATAAATAACGACTTTTGCATTTATAAAATATATCTCAATGCAAGATTCCTATAGCGAACTTATCAAGTTATTATTGCCAGAAATTATTGTTGAATATTTCGAACTTACTTCCTATAAAAAGGGAGATGAAATCCTCCACCTTTACCTAAAAGAGGTTAATTCGATTCCTAAAGAATATCGACAATCTAAATTAAGTTCCAAGGGATTCTTTGACGAGATAACA
>NZ_JASMRI010000038.1:0-27911 GCF_041431375.1 Flavobacterium sp. Arc3
AGCTTTTTTTGAAATTTTTAGAAAATAAATTTCCTTTATTATTTCGTTTGCTTATCATCATGTAAAGAACTTATTCGCTGTTGCGGGTGCAAAAATACACTCTTTATACCGTTAAACAATACTTTAATTTTGCTTTTTTTTGATGTCCACTTAACCTTGAGTTTAACTCGCTGAAAATCTATTATTTAAGAATCACGCTCTTTAACCTAGTTATTAAAAAGTAGGAATTATCAGTATTTAAACGAACTGCCTTGCAAGAATTCGCGAAATTAACCCATCAAAATGCGAGATCTCTTGACTTATTGAACATGGACCTCTCAACCACTTCCTGAAGAAAAGCGAGAGTTTGCTGATTAAGCCCGAATAGACCTCTATTAAAATTAACAAGTTCTATAACCAAATCGAAGTTTCAGCCTTCTTCCTAGAACAAGAAGAAGCATTTGTTAAACTAGCGCGAAGAATTGCTTATCAAAGCAAATCCTTTCGAAACACACCCTATTAATCTATCTACAGTTTACAAAAAACACAAAACACCCAACAAAGCACTAGTGCCATAGCCCTGATAGCAGCGAAAATCCTATTGAACCATCCCGATAGTTATCGGGATGGTTCAATAGATTGTAGCGAATAGCAGGAAATAGCTCCTAAAAACAAAGAAGATCTCCCTTTTTACAGCGCTAAACACAAAACTGCTTTGTTTTACTCCTATATATACAACAAACCTTAGCTATCTATTGTTTGTGTTTTTGTAATGGCGTATATTTGCATTCTTAAATTAACAAACAATGATTAAGATTACTTTGCCCGATGGGTCAGTTAAAGAGTTCGCGTCAGGCGTAACTCCGATGGATGTTGCTAAAAGCATTAGTGAAGGATTTGCTAGAAATGTAATTTCGGCTTCTTTTAATGGTACAACACTAGAAACAACCACGCCTTTGACAACGGATGGCAGTCTTATATTATATACATGGAATGACGAAGGCGGGAAGAAAGCTTTTTGGCATTCTACTTCACACGTTATGGCACAAGTTCTGGAAGAGATGTATCCTGGTATTCAATTGACTCTTGGACCTGCAATTGCCAACGGCTTTTATTATGACGTAGATTTTGAAGATCAAAAAATCACAGAGGCAGACTTTAAGAAAATTGAAGATCGTATGCTTGAGATTTCGAGAGGAAAGCACGAGTTCAAACTTCGTCCTGTTTCTAAAGCAGACGCATTAGAGCTATACAAAGATAATGTTTACAAAACCGAGATGATCACTAATCTTGAAGACGGAACGATTACGTTTTGCGATCATGATACTTTTACCGATTTATGTCGTGGAGGACATATTCCAAATACTGGAATCATCAAAGCAGTGAAAATAATGAGTGTCGCTGGTGCTTATTGGCGCGGTGATGAGAAAAATAAACAATTAACACGTGTTTACGGGACTTCATTCCCTAAACAAAAAGATTTAACGGAGTATCTTCTTTTACTTGAAGAGGCAAAACGTCGCGATCACAGAAAACTAGGGAAAGAACTGGAGTTGTTTGCTTTTTCACAAAAAGTGGGAGCAGGTCTACCACTATGGCTTCCTAAAGGAGCTGCATTGAGAGAAAGATTAGAGCAATTCTTGAAAAAAGCACAGAAAAAAGCAGGATACGAGCAAGTGGTTACACCTCATATAGGTCACAAAGAGCTTTATGTCACTTCTGGTCATTATGCAAAATATGGAGCTGATAGCTTTCAGCCAATATCTACTCCTAATGAAGGAGAAGAGTTTTTATTAAAACCGATGAACTGTCCTCATCACTGTGAAATATACAATGTAAGACCTTGGTCCTACAAAGATCTACCAAAACGTTATGCTGAATTTGGTACTGTTTACAGATACGAGCAAAGTGGTGAATTACACGGATTAACACGTGTACGTGGGTTTACTCAAGATGACGCACATATTTTTTGTACTCCAGAGCAACTTGATGAAGAGTTTAAAAAAGTAATTGACTTGGTACTCTATGTATTTGGTTCATTAGGATTCGAAAACTTTACAGCTCAGATTTCACTTAGAGATAAAGAGGACAGAGAAAAGTATATAGGAACTGATGAAAACTGGGAAAAAGCAGAGAATGCAATTATCAATGCTGCTGCAGACAAAGGATTAAGCACTGTTATTGAATATGGCGAAGCCGCATTCTATGGTCCGAAGTTAGATTTCATGGTAAAAGATGCTTTAGGAAGACAATGGCAATTAGGAACAATTCAGGTAGATTACAACCTACCGGAACGTTTTGATTTAACTTACAAAGGATCTGATAACGAATTACATAGACCTGTGATGATTCATAGAGCTCCTTTTGGTTCGATGGAAAGATTCATAGCTATCTTACTAGAACACACTGCAGGAAATTTCCCACTCTGGTTGATGCCAGAACAGGCTATTATATTGTCTTTGAGTGAGAAATATGAAATATATGCGAAAAAAGTTTTAGATTTGCTAGAAAATCACGAAATTCGCGCCCTCGTTGACAACAGAAATGAGACAATAGGTAAGAAAATTAGAGACGCTGAAATGCAAAAAATCCCGTTTATGCTGATTGTAGGCGAGGAAGAAGAGAAAAACGGTACCATTTCTATCCGTCGTCATGGACAGGAAGGAAAAGGGAACATCAGCGTTACGATCGAAGAATTTGCTGCAATAGTAGATGAAGAGATCAAAAAGACATTAAAAGTATTTACAGTTTAACTTAAATTATAAAGTCATAGCAATAAGAAGCAACAGAGGTTATCAACCTCGCGTAGAAAAAAAGGATGCCCACAGAATAAACAATCTTATTCGTGGTGTACAAGAAGTACGTCTTGTAGGTGAAAACATTGAGCCAGGAGTTTTTAAACTTTCTGAAGCCCTAAGATTAGCAGATCAATTTGAATTAGATCTAGTCGAGATTTCGCCTAATGCGGAGCCACCGGTTTGTAAAATCATGGATTACAAGAAATTTGTTTACGAGCAAAAGAAACGTGATAAGGTTCTAAAAGCGAAATCTACTCAAGTAGTCGTAAAGGAAATTCGTTTTGGTCCTCAAACAGATGAGCATGATTATGAGTTCAAGAGAAAGAATGCCGAAAAATTCTTGAAAGAGGGTGCTAAATTGAAAGCGTTTGTTTTCTTTAAAGGTCGTTCGATTATCTATAAGGATCAAGGTCAAATCTTATTATTGAGATTAGCTACAGACTTAGAAGAATTTGGAAAAGTAGAAGCGATGCCAGTTCTTGAAGGAAAGAGAATGATTATGTTCATTGCACCTAAGAAGAAAAAATAAGAATCCTCCCCTAGTCCCTCCGAAGGAGGCTTAACTAGATGTAATAGGATTACTGATACACCTCGATTACCTCTCCTTCCGATAGCTATCGGAAGTAGAGGTTTGGGGTAAGTAAAAATAAGTAAGTAAGAATAAATTAAAACACTAGGAAAAAATGCCTAAAATGAAAACCAAATCTAGCGCCAAGAAACGTTTTAAAGTTACTGGTTCTGGAAAGATTAAAAGAAAGCATGCTTTTAAAAGTCACATCTTGACTAAAAAATCTAAAAAACGTAAATTAGCTTTGACACATTCAGCGCTAGTTCACAAAACAGATATGAAAAGCATCAAACAACAATTAAGAATTATCTAATAAGCCAGTAGTAAAAAGTCACTAGCCAATAGTTGTAAAACTTTTGCCTAATGCCTACTAACTATTGCCTAGATTTCTTTAGGTTAAAACAATTTAAAATAACCTTGGAGTATGGCCTTTAAGTTCTCTTGATTCAATTCGGGACGCCTGCTACAAAAAAACAATAAAATTATGCCAAGATCGGTAAATTCAGTTGCAAAAAGAGCAAGAAGAAAAAAAATAATGAAGCTAGCCAAAGGTTACTTTGGTAGACGTAAAAACGTTTGGACAGTAGCTAAAAATGCGGTAGAGAAAGCAATGTGCTACGCTTACCGTGATAGAAAAGTGAACAAAAGAAATTTCCGTGCTTTATGGATTCAACGTATCAACGCTGGAGCTAGATTAGAAGGAATGTCTTATTCACAATTCATGGGGAAAGTAAAAGCTAACGGAATCGAATTGAACAGAAAAGTTCTTGCAGATTTAGCGATGAACCACCCTGAAGCTTTCAAAGCTGTACTTAATAAAGTAAAATAAACGTTTTATAAACTCAATTTAGATTACTTACTTATAAAGAAACCTCATCCGCCCTGGCGTGATGGGGTTTTTTGTTTTAAGAAAGCATCAAATTAGGCCAATTCATATTTAGGGTTATCACAATTAATTATATTTTCTATAATAATTAAAAATTACAACTTCGTGAATACCGCTAAAAATGGCTAAAGTTTAAAACTATCTTTTTATTAATCTGCCCTAGAATAATATCTAATTGCAAAAAAAAGAACTTAAGTTATTCATCAACCTCAAAACATACTACTCAGCAGCAACGCCAAATTTATTGAATAGCACTAATCAACTGCCATGCGATAGAAAAGCAACACTTACAGAAAACCTCATAAGCTATTAATCAACAGGGAGCCCCTAGCCAAACTATGTTAAAAGTGCTATCCTTTGAAAAAAATTCAGGTATCGCTCCTACTGCTATCTATAACGAAACAACGTTTTTCAAAATAAACTTAAAAATAGACTTACAAATGTGGAAAACCGTATTATAGCTAATAAAGGAATAATTACATTTGACACTAAATCCATTAAAGGATTTAAATCAAGTATTCTATTCATTATATAATCGACATCATGATGTTCAAAAAAGTATTAGTTGCCGAAGATCTAGATAGCATCAGCATTACAGTTGTACAAGCTTTAGAGACACTCTCCATTCAGGAAATAGAACATTCTAAATATTGTGATGATGCCTTTTTGAAAATAAAAAAAGCACTTCATGACAATGCCCCCTATGATCTATTGATTACTGATTTATCTTTTAAAAGTGATCATCGGGAAAATAAGCTAACGTGCGGTGACGAATTAATTGAAGCCGTGAAGCAAATCCAACCTGATATTAAAACAATAGTCTTCTCCATAGAAGACAAGTCCTACCGTATAAAATCCCTCTTTAATAATTTAGGTATTAATGCCTATGTTTCAAAAAGCAGAACAAGTATCCCTGAACTTAAAATTGCGGTAGAAAACATTTTCAAAACCGAAGAAAAGAATGTTTCATCTAAATTAGCCTATGCTTTAAATGACAAATCACTGCTTGAAATTGAAGCCTACGATATTTCACTACTGAAATTATTATCTAATGGCTGTACCCTAGACGAAATTTCGATATCATTTAAAAATTCAGGAATAATACCTAATGGCAGTAGTAGTATAGAAAAGCGAATTAACAAATTGAAAATTTACTTTAAAGCCAACAATAATGTACATCTAATAGCGATTGCCAAAGATTTAGGACTGATTTAAAAAGCAAATTCTTTCCTCGCTTAGTCTGGACATTTAATGATTACGTAAAATTAAAAAACGAGATTAATTTGAAAAATAATTATACCTTATACTTATGTCAACTCTTTATTTACAAGTCAATAATTAACTAACAATGACACCAAAAATAAAAAAGAGTCCATTACGGTTTTCCGTAAAGTAATCTCTTCTTTTGCACTTAAATTTGCTTTGATTAAAATTTACAAAATGTTTCACTTTAATAATCAAAGCATGCGAATTCACAATAAAAAAGAAGAACTGGGTACTACCGAAGAAAACAATGAAAACATCATTGATAATAAATGGAGTAAACTTCTTATTGATTATAAAAATTACGTAAAGGAATACATTAAACATTACGAAAAGTCGCTAAACGGCAATCCTATTTCATTGACGAAATACCCTTACATGAAAATCAAATCTGAGCTATTAGCTGAACGCATTAAGAAAGCACAAGAAAAATCCATTTTAACCAAAAAACAAATCAAAAGGTTTTCAAAAATAAATGTCAAATTAAGTAGTGCTTGCTATCAATAAATATATTTTTAAACTATGATTTATCCTTAACATATCTAATTCTCCTTTTACACCTACATCCCCTTCTCCATTTCTACCGCAAGAAATACTATATTTTTTTTTAAGACTAATTATAAAGGCATTCTGATTTAATTTACGTCCAATGCGGTTTCCCGTAACCTAATGTGGATTATTGGAAGTAAGTTTGCCGTATCTAAAATAAAGAATATGGAATCGCAAATCTTGCCTACATCCGACCCTATTGTAATTACCAGAAATAACATGCATAGTTCACATTTTAGTAAAACTTTTTATGACCAAATAAAAATCTAAAAAAAATAAGCAGAACATTGGACTAATGGAATACCCACTTCCTCTTAGAAATAGACAACAATCCAAACGTATCAATAGCATTACAAAAAAAAAGACTCCATGAATTTTAATATAAAAATAGATCAAATTGTTCTTGATAATGACCGCCTAATTATCTTATATAAATCAGGAACCAAAAAAGAAATACTAATTTCGGATTTAAAAGATATTTACATTACCGTAAATAAGATCAAACCCATTTATGAATTTCTAATAATTATCTTTTCTGTAGCTGGTACTCTTTTTGCTTTTTTCTACTTACAAGCGAACCTAATTTTAATTATTTCGTCTTTATTGATTGTAGTAATTACAGCTAAAATGAATAATTACAAGCAATATGATATGAAGATAAATCTAAAAAATGGAATAACCATCATAAAACGAGTTCCGTTAAAATCAAAAAATGATACTATCAATTTTGTAAATGATATTCGAAAAAAGGTTTATAATAGTAAAATAGAAAGCACTAATAAACTCGCATACAACAAATAAATTATTACACTAAAGTACTCGCAAAACGGATAATTATAACCTGATGAATTCTATCCCGATAAATCAACTATAGGAATTGTATCATCGTAATAATAGTGACATTTAAAAAAACATTAATATTCCTTACCACAATGAGGTTTCCCGTAAAGAAATCAATATATACCATTGTACTTTTGAAAAAAACCTACATGATCATTACTCATAACATCCCGATATCCCTTTTTTGTATATCCCTAATCTTTTGCTCATGTAAAAATTCGAGTGAATCAACTCAGCTTTCGCCTAAATCAACTTATGAAGTTGAGAAAAATAAGGATTCTTTAGAACTTAGTCAATACTTACAGAAGGTTATAGGCACTGATGAAAACGGAGATAATGTCCATGGCAATATAAATATTGAAGGGGAAATTGGCCTTGGTACTCTGATCAATAAAGATGCTATAGCCATAGAAATTGTTGTAGAATGGAATGGAAAAAACAAACTATTAGCTACTGATTCACAAGGTTATAAATACAATCTAAAAGTCAAGTAATTTTACAGACTGACTACCAAAATAAATAGTGAGCTAATCGCTATTTAACTCTTCCACTTTACTCCTGCCATTTTTTCATTTTTCTATAACAAATGAAAGTTTAATCACGATTCTTTTAAAAAATTTGACTAGGTTGCAACCTTTTCAATCGTATTTTCCCCTAATAAATGAAACGTATTCTTTTAGTACTCCTCCTGTTTTTTTATACTGCCTTTTACTCCCAAACAAAACTGCTATCCTGGAATATTGAAAACTTCGGTCAATCAAAATCTCAAGAAGAAATTACTCATATAGCACAGACTGTGAGGGAATATGATATCGTCGCCGTTCAAGAAGTAGTGGCAAGTTATGGCGGTGCACAAGCCGTTGCAAAACTAGCAGACGAACTAAATCGTAAAGGAAGCAAATGGGATTATGTAATTAGTGATCCTACAAGCAGTAGTGCCTATAAAACGGAGCGCTATGCCTTTATATGGAAAACTGCAAAACTTAAAATAATTGGCAAGGCATGGTTAGAAAAAAAATACAATTTAGAAATTGACAGAGAACCATATTTAGCCACATTCCAATATCAAGGCAAACAATTTACCGTTGTGAATTTTCATGCGATAACCCAAAAAATGCAGCCAGAAACCGAAATAAAATATTTCAAATTCTTCCCTGGCGAATACCCTACACTAAATTTAATTTTTGCGGGTGATTTCAATTGTCCGCAATCACATACCGTTTTTAATCCTTTGAGAAAAATGGGATACCAACCTATTTTGGTTGGCCAAAAGACATCGTTAAAACAAAAATGTAAAAATGACCGATGTCTTGCTTCTGAATTTGATAATATGTATTATAAAACCTCTAAGATTAAAACTATAAACTCAGGGTTTATCCCTTTTTACAAAAATTTCAACTCGCTGAAAGAAGCGAGAAAAATATCAGACCATATCCCTATCTGGTTTGAATTTTCATTGAACTAACTATTCAAACACTTCAAATGTATCGCCATCGAAACTTGCAAAAACCATCGAGGGATGAGAATCTTGGTGGTATATATTTCCTTTGCCGTCAATGGCAATTGCACCTGCAAATCCATCATACGGTTTTAGCTCTTTGAACGTTTTGGCGAAAGCTTCTTCTAAAGAAAAACCATCTGTAACGCGGGTTACAATTTTAGTTGCAGTGGCATTACTCATAATGTCCTCACCTACTCCTGTTAAACTCACACCACAAAATGAATTAGCATAATTACCCGCAACAGTTGCTGAATCAGATATTCTACCCGGAACTTCAAATCCTTTTCCTCCTGTGGATGTGGCAACTGCTATTTTTCCGTTTTGGTCAAAAGCAACACAACCGACGGTTCCAGTACCCAACGATTTTACTTTTTCTTCATATTCAGCACGACGTTGTGGAATTTCGGTCGAAAATGATTCAAAGCCATTTTTTCTTGCAAAGTTTGTTGCTCCACTTCCGCCTAAGACGCGGTCGTCGTATTGCATTAATATTTGGGCTACTTGAACTGGATTCTTTACTTCTTCGATATTAATGACACCGCTCATTTTTTGGGTTTCCCCATCCATTATCGCAGCACTCATCCTGATTTTTCCGTCACTTTGTATTTGAGATCCAATGCCAGCATTAAACAGTTCATTGTCTTCCAGCAATGAAACAGCAAAAACTACTGTTTCAAGAGCTGAATGCGTTTTTAGATAGTCATACGAATCTTTAACTATTTGCTCTAGCGCTGCTTGTTTGGCTATTTTAGTCTCATTACTAGTTGAAGATTCAGAGAAAAAACCACCATGTATAATTAGTTTCATTAATTTTTGATTTGAGATTGCAAATTCATTCGTGAGGCAACACCTTTTTTGTTTGTAAAACATCAACATTCTGCTGGTAATCGCCCACCCTCAACTTACATTAGTTCTATTTTGAAGTATGAATTTGCATTTTATGTGTACCAATGTTATAAGTATCATTCATACTCATTACGTGAACCACTAAGTTATTTATTGAAATGGGTTGTCCTAATTCTACCTGAGTCAAATTAGTATCTTTAATATCACGTCCGTCCACTAAAATAACTAACCCAGAACCAATCGCTTCCATTTCGTTATTATTAGTAATTAATAAACCCGTATCTTCTCCTAACCCTATTCCGAGCACTTTTGGATTGCTTACAACTGTTTGAAACAACCTCCCTATTCTACCTCTTCTAACAAAATGGGTATCAATAACAACTCCATCAATCAAACCGAGTCCGCTGGTAATTTTCACTTCTCCTTTCAATAACGCTTCTGAACTGCTTCCCTGATAAATCATACTGTTAGAAGCTGCTGCTGCACCGGCAGATGTACCAGCATAAACAAACTCCTCGTTATGGTATTTATCCAATAAGATATCATGGAATGGAGTTCCACCAAGAATTGAAGTCAAACGCAATTGATCCCCACCTGTAAATATTACAACATCGGCTGCTTTTAAGCGTGTCAAGAGTGCTTCATCTGCGGCTTCCTCCCGTTTTTCTATATAAAGAACATCAATATTTGTGGCGTCTAAATAGGCAAAAGCTTTGACATATTCAGGACCAATTTCTTTTGGGATTTTTGACGCTGTAGTAACTACCTCAATACGTGAGTTTTCTTTATGTTTTGATTCGCTGATTATTCTTTTAAGAATTCCAGTTTCAAAAAAATTTAAATTACTGGCGCTATTTTTATCTATATCGGTTTCAGTAAAACTTCCTTTGTCTACTGCACCTCCTATTATTATCAATTTTCCTACTATATTCATCCGGCAAAAATAAACAAAATAAAAAAAAGAGCTATTGAACGACTCTGTTTATTTTTAATAATTATAAACGCGTCATTACTGTTAATTAAACTACATAAATTTTGTTTCATATTCAAAAACCTTTATATTGGTAGCAGTCTATTCCCTAACAGAAACAATAGAGAATAGAATTTACTAACAATAATTTGTTTCAACTAAAATAACCCCTCCGTTTTTATGAAAATAATAAAAATACAAGCTCTTCGTGGACCAAATATTTGGAGTATCCAAAGAAAAAAATTAATCCAAATGCGGTTGGATTTGGAGGAAATGGAACAATTCCCAACCAATAAGATTGACGGATTTAAAGAAAGAATAGAGGCAATGTTCCCTACAATGATTGAACATCGTTGCTCAGAAGGTTGTCGAGGCGGATTTTTTTCCAGAGTAGAACGCGGTACGTGGATGGGGCATGTAATTGAGCATATCGCACTTGAAATACAAACATTGGCGGGAATGGAAACCGGATTCGGAAGAACTCGTGAAACAAAAACGCTGGGAACTTATAACGTTGTTTTCAGCTACACAGAAGAAAATGTAGGCTTATTTGCTGCAGAATCTTCTGTTGCAATTGCCGAAGCCTTAATTGCGGGAATTGAATATGACTTAGAAAGTGATTTGCAAAAAATGCGAGAAATCAGGGAACGTGTCCGTTTAGGGCCAAGTACCGGAAGTATCGTAGAAGAAGCCGTTTCTAGAAACATTCCTTGGATAAGACTGGGAACCAACTCATTAGTTCAATTAGGTCACGGAATAAACCAAATGCGTTTTCAAGCTACAATTACTTGTAAGACCAGCAGTATAGCCGTAGATATGGCTTGCAACAAAGAACTGACGAAAAAAATGCTTGATATGGCGTCGATTCCTGTCGCCAGTGGAAGTATTTGTGTAGACGAAGAAGATTTGGCAGAGACCATAAATAAAATTGGTTATCCTATTGTTCTGAAACCTCTTGATGGAAATCATGGTAAAGGCGCTTCTATTAATGTTACTAATTGGGAAGATGCTGTTTCTGGTTTGGCTTTCGCCAAAGAATTCAGCAGACGTATAATCGTTGAAAAATTCATTACTGGTTTTGATTTTAGAATCTTAGTGATTGACAATAAATTAGTAGCTGCCGCAAAACGAGTGCCTGCTCATGTAATAGGAAATGGTAAAAATTCAATCCAAGAATTGATTGACGTAGAAAACCTAGATCCAAGAAGAGGTTACGGACATGAAAATGTCTTAACACAAATCGATGTGGATAGAGATACCGAAGACCTGCTTGAAAAATTAAATTATACCTTAGAAACTGTACCAAGATCAGGTGAGATTGTATTTTTAAAATCTACTGCTAACCTAAGTACAGGCGGAACTTCTGTAGATGTTACAGATATGATGCACCCGGAAAACATATTTCTAGCCGAAAGAATTTCAAGAGTAATCGGATTAGACATTTGTGGTGTGGATATTATGGCTGAGAATTTAACGCAGCCATTAAAAGATAATGGCGGTGTTATTCTTGAAGTAAATGCAGCACCTGGTTTTAGAATGCACCTAGCACCTTCTGAAGGTTTGCCTAGAAACGTAGCAGCTCCTGTTATTGATATGCTCTATCCTCCAGGGAAATCATGCCGAATTCCGATTATCGCTGTCACTGGAACTAATGGTAAAACAACCACAACACGATTACTTGCTCATATCGTAAAAAACAATGGTTACAAAGTAGGTTTCACTACCTCTGATGGGATTTATATTCAAAATCACATGATGGAAAAAGGGGATACTACGGGACCTCAAAGTGCGCAATATATATTAAGAGATCCTACTGTTGAGTTTGCCGTTTTAGAAACTGCAAGAGGAGGAATATTACGTTCCGGCCTGGGTTTCAGCATTTGTGACATCGGAATTATCACCAATATACAAGAAGACCATTTAGGAATAAGTGACATTCATACTTTGGATGATTTAGCAAGAGTAAAAGCTACTGTCGTAAAAAGCATTAAGAAAGACGGCTGGGCTATTTTGAATGGAGATGATGAGCATTGTATAAAATTAGGTGCTGATTTAAGTTGTAATGTGGCTTACTTCAGTTTAGATGAAGAAAATCCGTTCATCAAAAAATTAAGCGCTGAAGGAAAAACAGTTGCTGTTTATGAAAATGGTTTTATTACTGTCAAAAAAGGAGAGTGGAAAATTAGAATTGAACGTGCCACTCATGTTCCTTTAACACTTGGCGGAAAAGCCAAATTTATGATAGCAAATGTTCTTGCAGCAACATTAGCCAGTTATTTATGGGGATTCAAAACAGAAGATATCAGTTTGTCCTTACAGACTTTTATTCCTAGTGCTGCTCAAACTCCAGGACGTATGAATATTTTTGAGTTCAAAAAATTCAAAGTATTGATTGATTTTGCACACAATGCTTCCGGTTACAAAGGTGTGGAAGAGTACTTACAAAGTGTTGAAGCTTCTAAAAAGATTGGAATTATTGCTGGTGTAGGAGACCGTCGTGATGAAGACATTCGTGAGTGCGCCTCTATTGCCGCCAGAATGTTTGATCACATCATCATTCGACAAGAAAAATATTTGAGAGGAAGAACCGAAGATGAAATTATCGATCTCATATTAGAGGGAATTGCGGCTTCAGGTAAAAATGTCACTTATGAAATCATCCCAAAAGAAACGGAAGCCATCAGGCATGCCATCAATTGTGCTGAAGAGGGAAGTTTTATTACTGCCTTAAGCGATGTGGTTACTAATGCTATCGAAATTGTACAGGAATATCTGGACAAAGAAAATGAATATGGTACCGTTTAATTTTTTATATAAATATAAAAGCTACTGGAAACAGTAGCTTTTTTTTGCTAAAATATAGACATCCCAGTTTTATTAGTCAATAATTCCAAGGCATGCATTCCTAATTCTGAATTGCCTTTCTTATTTAATTTTGGAGACCACGTAGCTACCACAAAAATTTCAGGGAATAATGCCACGATACCACCACCAATTCCACTTTTGCCTGGTAATCCTACTTTATAGGTAAACTCGCCGGACTCATCATAAAAACCGCAGGTTTGCATTAAAGCATTTAATCTTTTTACTTGACTCCTTTTTAAAATTTGTTTGCCATCTTTAGTTTTTCCTTCATTGGCAAAAAAGTAAAAAGAATGTGCTAGTTCCTTACACGTCATTTCCAGCGAACATTGATGAAAATAAAAATCCAAAACAGTATCTACATCATTTTCAATATTTCCAAACGACTTTAAGAAATTAGCTAAAGCTGCATTTCTAAAGCGAGTATCTTTCTCAGATTGCGCTACGTCCAAATTATATTCAATTGTTGAACTTCCAGAAATCAACCTTATAAAAGCAAGAAAATCATCTTTTGGATTTTCTAAACAGGAAACTAACATATCAGCTATGACAATTGCTCCCGCATTAATAAATGGATTTCTCGGGATACCCTTTTCATGTTCCAATTGAACCAAAGAATTAAAAGCAGTTCCTGAAGGTTCAACGCCCACTCTTTCCCATATTTTTTCATCTAAAAAAGAAAAGGCCAAAGCCACGGTTAATGCTTTTGAAATACTTTGAATAGAAAATTTTTCATTACTGTCCCCAATACCAAAGTCTTCCCCTTCGATAGTCGTCAAATGAATTCCAAATTTATTGGGATTCACTTTCGCTAATTCAGGTATGGTTTCTGTCACATTTCCTTTAGTGGGAAATTGATTTGACTCCAGTTGTATTTCTTGTAAAATTGATGCGTAATCCATAATGTAATAGTGATTTTAGAAAGCAATCAAATTTAGGTCTTTTGTTTCTTCTTTTTGGCTGCTGGAAACAATACATTATTTAAAATTAATCGATAACCTGGAGAATTAGGGTGCAAATCCAAAACCGTAGGTGCTTCCCCCACCTGATGCTGAAAATCTTCTGGATCATGTCCTCCATAAAAAGTAAACATTCCCTTTCCTTTTTCGCCATGAATGTACCGCGCTTCCCCATTGAGCTCACAACTACCCATTATTAAAACATTTGACTTAACCAGTGCAGCATCAAAGGAAGTAGTTTGTCCCATAAACCCTTTTACGAGTTGCGTATGATTTTGACATAGCATACTAGGTATAGGGTCCCACTTAGCGGAAAATTCCATAAGTGTAAAATAATCTTTATCCATAGGAATACGACGTTTCTCTGTCATATCAATATCTGAAAATTCATATTTATCAGGTTTCCTTTCTAAAACAAAGTCTTTGAAAGCAAAAGTATTAACGTAATTCATATTAGACTGATAATTAGCATCACTAGGATCACCATCAAACATTGGCTCACAAATATCAACTCCATCAGCTGCCAGAGCAATATCAAAACTATCAGTAGCGGAGCACATGGCAAACATAAATCCTCCGCCAACAACAAAATCTCTTATTTTTTTTGCGACAGCTCCTTTTTCCTCAGAAACTTTAGTAAAACCTAACTTGGATGCTAATTCCTCTGCTTCTTTCTTATCCTCAATATACCAAGGTGCATTTCTATAGGCACCAAAAAACTTCCCATATTGTCCCGTAAAATCTTCATGATGCAAATGAAGCCAGTCATAAAGTATTAATTGGTCACTTAAGACCTCTTCATCATATATAGGAGTAAATGGAATTTCGGCATAAGTTAAAACAAGGGTAACTGCATCATCCCAAAGTTGTTTGCCTTTTGGGGTATAAACAGCAATTCTAGGGGCTTTTTCAAGAATAACGGCGTCCATGTTTTGAGATGGACTTGCTATTTCATCTAAAATTCTAGCTTCTTCATTATCTGAAAGGACTTCAAAACTCACCCCTCTAATTTGGCATTCCTTACGAATCTCCGGAGCATCCGGTAACAAGAAAGAACCACCACGATAATTGAGTAACCAGCTCGCTTTGAACTTTTTTTCTAAACACCAAAATGTAATCCCGTAGGCTTTCAGGTGATTCTGCTGTGTATTTTCGTCCATTGGCAGCAAAATAAAAGAAGCTTTTGCAGCAATTGATAGCAGAAAGACTAGAATAAAGAGTACTCTTTTAGGAATCATTGTATAAGAATTTGAATCAAAGATAGAAAAGGAAAAGATTTATATCGCTCGAATTTAATTTTTTAAATCAATACTTCTTAAGATAGCACACTAAAAGAAACTGTTTAAACCAAACTGCCAAGTACAGAAAATAAAAAACACGTATAAACACCTATAGCCAAACCAACTGCTATACTTAAATTTGAAAAATGCTTTTAATTAAAAACAAACAACTATAAAAATGATTATGAACCTCTCTGAAAACAGCAAACCATCTGACCGATTCAACATTATCAGAAAACTAGGGATCCTAATTTTAGTAGTCCTTATATTAACTTTCTATGTTCTATCTTTCCAATTTCTCAGTTTGTAATAACTTCTATTCCAATGATTTAAAAATTAATAGTCGCTATTTCATTTTGAATAGCAAAAACTACTAATCCTGCAATATTTCGGGATTCTGTTTTTAATAGTAAATTGTTCCTATGTCCTTCAACAGTTCTTGGGCTTATAAACAATATTTCTCCAATTTCTACTGTTGTTTTTTGATCACATATCAATTGCAACACTTCTAATTCTCTCGCAGTAAGAAAACCGCTATCTAATTTACTTTTGCTACTCTTAGAGTTTAAGGCGGTATCCTGAATAATTTTTCTCACCCTTTCATTGTAATAAAACCCTTTTTTTGCCACTTCTTGAATCGTGCCTAAAAGTTCTTGGGGTGTTGCATTTTTTACAATATATGAAACCGCACCAATATCTATCATATTAGCAATAAAGGATTTAGAATCATAACTAGTCAAGGCAATAATTTTAATTTGGGGGAAATCTTTATGAATAATTTTTGTTGCCTCTACTCCATTGAGCAATGGCATTTTTAAATCAGTTATAATTATATCAGGCAGCTCTTTACTTTCCCTTAAAAAGGAAACGAGCTCTAACCCATTTGAGGCTTCATGAATAATTTCTATATTTTCTTCTCTTCCCAATAAAAACGAAATGCCTTTTCTAAAAAGAACTTCGTCATCAACTAAGACAATTTTTATGGTGTCATTCATACTCTAAAAATTTAATAATGCTGTAAATCCTTTACCAATTGAAGAGTCAACCATAAGAGTGGCATTTAAGAAATCAACCCTACTTTCAATATTTTTCATTCCGAGACCATTCTGATTTTTCTTGTCACTCAAGTCAAAACCCACTCCATTATCAGTATACCTGCAGCATTGCCCTTTTTCATTCTCCTCAAAAGAAATGCTTATCTTAGACGCTTTTCCATGGCGTAACGAATTATTCATTAATTCCTGCAATATTCGAAACACATGAAGATGACGCTCTTTATCGACTTCATCAAATACCAGATTATTTTGATAATTAACTTCTACTGCTTGACTACTGTTGAACTCAGAACACAGTTCTTCAACTCCCGCATGAAGGCCAAACTTGTCTAATACAGGAGGTAATAAATCATGAGCAATTCTTCTAGTGTTTTCTAAAGCTTTGGCCGTAAGTTCAATAATATTACCCGTAATTTCAAGCGTCTCTTTGTCCGTTAAATTAGGTGTCTTTAACAAGTGACTGTTTAGTGAGACAATATTAAGTTTCGAACTGATGTCATCGTGTAAATCCTGTGCAATTCTTTTTCTCTCTTCTTCTTGAGTAATAATTACTGCACGCAGTTGTTCTTTTTGATGTAGAATTTCTAAATCTTTTTTCTCAAATTCTTTTTGAATAATCTTCTTTCGAGAATAATAAAAAAACATAATTAGGACAACTACTAATATGATAAAGAAAATTGAGGTGTATAAAATAATCGAAACTATTTCTCTTTCATAAACTGGATTCATTTTCATATTTCTAATTGTATTTCTTTTTTTGAAAAACTTTTATACCATTCCATTAGAATAAAAAGTTGATATACAATTACAAGAAAAGCATTCAAAGTCCATGTAAAATAACTCAATTCTACGCTAAGTTTCGCTGTCAAATTCCCTACGAAAAACAAAACAGTACTGCCGAACAAATACAATAGAAGTCCCATATTAATATAATAGAATTCTTTTTTTTCATTCAACATATTATAAAAATTAAAGGTCGCATAGACGATTAACAAAAAAGATGTAATGAATATTTCAAACAGATTAAATTTAAAAAAAAGACTTGGGTCATAAACATATTGCACAGTTAAAGCCAATAAACCTATAAAAAAACCAATCTTGACAACCTTTTTTTGATATGTTTCATTCAAAATAGTGTGATAAAAAAAACTCAATATGATAAACTGACCGGTAAAATAAAAATGAGACAGGACTAGATTATGAATGTGCAGTTCTTTTAATATTCCTGATATAACTTGAACAATAAAAACCAAAATTAAATTACAAGTAAAAATCTTAAAAGCTTTACCTCGTGTGGAAAAACCTCTAAGGTAAAGGAGTAAGTTAATAAATAATAATAACTCCCCAATATGTACAAGTGGATAATACATCTAGCTTCTAAACATTTAAAGGGCTACTTGGATCACCATCTGGTGGACAAGGCGTTGAAAAATCATATATTCCTTCTTCAGCAGCTTGACTACTTCCCATTTCATTGCCATAACTTATTTGATCAACGTACACTCCGGTTTCTGGATCCAATTTTGTCCCCACAAACATCAGTTTTTCTTCATAAGTTGGTTTGTCGCCTTTCTTCTCCGCCTTAATTTTGCGCACTCCTATGTAGGCTCTAACATGAGTTACATTTTCGGCCAATAGTTCTTTTAAATCAACCGCAGGAATCAAAAAAGCGTTTAACTCGTGATGTTTATTGTATTTTCCTTCTTTATTCGTCCAACGTTTGGCCCATTTTTGAGCCCTTTTTAAAGGAATAGCATTGATTAATCCTGCAACTGTAATAGTTGCTTTATTTGGTTCGGTTTCTTTTGACATAGTTAGTTTTTTAAGTTCTTAAAATATTTGTGTTAATTTAAAAGCTTCGGCTAAATTAGTATATTTTAAATTTTTAACATCCTAAACACTACTTTTTATACTTTTAAAACCACCTTAAAATTACTAGTCTTAAAACATAAAAAACAATTTTAAATTAAAATAACAGAAACCACTCCATCTACACAAATAAATAACTGAACTGATTACGTATCTAATTATCTTTCCAGAATTTGGAAGCGTCTTTCTTGACCTTATAAAATTACTTTTTTTATAAAAACGTACTTTCCATTGATAAAAGGATAAAAACTTACCTACAATAAAATCAAAAAATTAGTATCGAAAAAAGAAAATGAAATTTTACAAATCATAAAAAAAGCCTATAAAAATAGGCTTATTAAATTTTCTAAAAAGGCATGTCACTGTCGTCATCATCGTCATTGAGATTACTCCCGAATGCTTCATGTGGCGAAGGCAAATTTTTAGTTATAAATGAACTTTCATCTTGATTCATAGAAGAAGGTAAATCATCATAATTACCGCTATGATCTTCTAAGTTGTCAAACTTACCGAGATGTCCAATAAATTTCAAACGAACGTTTTCAATACTACCATTACGGTGCTTCGCGATCATAATCTCTGCTTGACCTGCTGTAGGTGAAGCTTCATCATCATCCCATTCATCAATTTTATAGTATTCAGGACGGTATAAAAAAGATACAATATCAGCATCTTGCTCAATCGCACCCGATTCACGAAGGTCAGAAAGTAAAGGTCTTTTACTAGATCCACGCGTTTCAACTGCACGCGATAGCTGAGAAAGTGCTATTACGGGAACATTAAGTTCTTTTGCTAATGCTTTTAAATTTCGGGAAATTGTTGAGATCTCTTGCTCACGGTTTCCACCACCTTTACCATTTCCTCCGGCAGTCATTAATTGCAAATAATCGACAATAATAATTCGGATACCATGTTGTGACACCAAACGTCTTGCTTTTGCTCTTAAATCAAAAATAGAAAGTGAAGGCGTATCATCAATAAACAAAGGTGCTTTCTCTAAGTTCTTAACCTTAGTACTCAGTTGTTCCCATTCGTGTTTTTCTAATTTACCAGTACGCAATTTCTCTGAAGACAAACCCGTTTCAGAAGAAATCAAACGGGTAATCAATTGCACAGACGCCATCTCCAGCGAAAATAAGGCTACTGGCATACCATAGTCAATCGCCATATTCCTTGCCATTGACAATACAAAAGCCGTTTTACCCATCGCTGGTCTTGCCGCGATAATAATTAAATCACTTGGTTGCCAACCTGAAGTAATTTTATCTAACTTTTCAAAACCTGTCGCTACACCACTTAAGCCTTCTTGCCCTGCAATTTCTTCAATTCTCTTTTTAGCCTGTAGTACTAAACTTTGAGCTGTTTCAGAACTTCGTTTTATATTTCCTTGCGTAACTTCATAGAGCTTTGATTCTGCTCTGTCCAATAAATCAAAAACATCAGTACTCTCATCGTAAGATTCTTCGATTATTTCCGAAGAAATTCGAATCAAACTACGTTGTATAAATTTTTGAAGAATAATACGGGAGTGAAACTCGATATGCGCTGATGAGGATATCTTTTGCGTAAGCTGAATTAAATAAAAATCACCACCGGCTAAATCTAATTTGGCATTTTTCTTTAACTGTGCTGATACGGTAAGTAAATCTATAGGCTGCGTTTCAGTAAACAACTGAACGATTGCCTCAAAAATATGTTTGTGAGCATCTTTATAAAAAGCATCAGGAGATAGAATATCAATTACATCATCTACTCCTTTTTTATCAATCATCATAGCCCCAAGAACGGCTTCTTCCAACTCTAATACCTGTGGAGGAAGCTTCCCTTTTTCCAGGTTTATAATTGTTGTTTTGTCGACCTTGACGGGGTTTATATTCCTGAAGTTTTCCATGTAGCAAAAGTAACATAAAATTAAAAAAAATTGCTGTTGACTTATTACAAATAATTGTTTACAAGTAACTGCATTTTGTTTATAACCAAAAAAAAATCCGAAACTGTAGGGCTTCGGATTTTATTAAATTTGTAAGATTTTACTCTTTATATTCACCCATTTTACTGTATTTGTCCATTCTCTGAGCGATTAAATCTTTTGTTGATAAGTCTTTAAGTTCATTAAATCCTTTCATGATATATTGCTCTACGGTTATAAAAGTTGTCTCTCTATCAAAGTGAGCTCCTCCTAATGGTTCTGGTATAATATCGTCGATTAATTTTTGCTTTTTCATATCTGAAGAAGTCAATTTTAATGCTTCGGCAGCAATTTCTTTATATTCCCAGCTTTTCCATAAAATAGAAGAACAAGACTCTGGAGAAATTACAGAATACCAAGTGTTTTCCAACATATAAACGCGATCTCCCACTCCTATTCCTAATGCTCCACCTGAGGCTCCTTCACCTACAATTATAGTGATAATAGGCACCTTAAGACGAACCATTTCAAATATGTTTCTGGCGATAGCTTCCCCTTGCCCACGTTCTTCTGCTTCAAGTCCTGGATAAGCACCTGGAGTATCTATCAGCGTAAGAACTGGAATACCAAACTTCTCTGCCATTTTCATCAAACGCAGTGCTTTTCGATATCCTTCAGGATTTGCCATCCCAAAGTTTCGATATTGACGGGTTTTTGTATTGTATCCTTTTTGTTGACCAACAATCATAAAAGATTGACCACCAATTTTTCCTAAACCACCAATCATCGCTTTATCGTCTTTAAACCCTCTGTCTCCGTGAAGTTCCAGAAAAGTATCTCCGCAAAGTGCTCTTACATGATCTAATGTATACGGCCTGCTTGGATGTCTTGACAATTGAACACGTTGCCATGCTGTCAAATTTTTATGAATAGTCTTTTTGGTATCTATTAGCTTCTTATTGATTTGCTTACAGGTATTTGTAACATCAACATCTGATTCTTTACCAATAACCATACATTTTTCTAACTGATCTTCTAGTTCTTTTATTGGAAGCTCAAAATCTAAATATTCCATAGGATTTGTGCGTTTTTATTTTTTATTTCGAACTGCAAATATAAAATTTTAAATCGTTTGCTGTTGTTTATTTTTTATTTAACTCCTAAAAGGCTTCTTCAAACCTTAAATCAATCCCGAAATTCTTTGTAAAACCTAGAGCGCTGTTTGAGTTAATACAATGAATAAAAGGCTACTAAATCATGTTGCGGTAAAAGCAGGTCCGTTTATCCTTGAGTGACAAAAAGCGTGCACAGATAAAAACTTAGCAAAGATTATACTGACTAAATCCTATTACTTATTTTAATCCTTGGCACTGAAAGAGCTAGAAAATAAGACAACAAAATTATAGCTATTCCCCCCTCGCTTAGACTACTAGATCTATTTCACACTGCTTTAGCGATTTCTTTTATTGAGAAAGCTTTATACTGCTTAAAAACGTCAACGTTGCTTTAAAGTACTGCTCTTATACTAAATCCGCAGATCCCGCTTCCTTAGTAGTTCCTACCGCTTTGTTACCCGTCTTGTGCTTGATTATCCCGTTTAAGATTACCGTAATGATTATAATTACAGCACCGATATAAAAGGAGGCGCTCATTTTTTCTTTTCCGCCAATGATAAAGTAGGCTAATATAATTCCATACACCGGTTCTAGATTAGTAGTCAACATCACCGTATACGGACTCAACTTTTTCATCACTTTTACCGAAGCTGTAAAAGCATAAGCAGTACAAATTGATGCTAAAATCAACATCAATACCCAGTTGTTAAAACTCAGCACAAAGAAGTCTGCGGTAAATTTGTTTTGGTACAAAAAATAAATAGATATAAAAAAAACACCCGCAATAAACTCATAAAAGGAGATTACGGTAGCGTCATGATTTTTAATTAATTTTCCGTTCATTAGAGTAAACAAAACCCCTAAAATAATCGAAACTAAAGCATACAACATTCCGTTTAGATAATTCACCTCTACTTTCATGATCATCCCTAATCCGGCTATTATTATGAGTCCAAAGAATACTTCGTACCACAATACTTTTCGACCATAAAAAAGCGGCTCTAACAAAGAAGCAAAAAAGGCCCCCAGTGAAAAAACAGAAAGTGTAATGGAGACATTAGAGACATGAATAGCATGAAAAAAAGTAATCCAGTGCATTGCAATCAGGAATCCAACAAAAATTAATTTCAAGAAGGAGTTTAAAGGTATTCGAAAAGATTTTTTCTTAAAAAGGATAAAGACGAATAAAAACGCCGCAGCTAAGAGCATGCGATACCAAACAATAGCATCGGCAGTAATTGTGATTAAAGCGCCTAAAATGGCCGTAAAACCCCAAATAAAGACAATTAGATGAAGGCTGATGTAACTTTTTAATTTATCGTTTTGCATTGCGTAGTAAAAAAATCGCTAATATTCCAAAAATAATGTTGGGGAACCATACTGCTAATAGTGGTGAAAACGTTGATTTTTCGGCCAACGTACCAAATATTTTATCAAAAAATACATAGCCAAAAGCAATTGCAATCCCAATGGTTAGATTCATCCCCATGCCTCCCCTTCTTTTCTTATAAGAAACAGAAACGGCGATTATTGTTAATATAAATGCCGAAACTGGCACACTGTACTTTTTATACAAAACGACCAAGTAGATATTTATATTAGAAGAACCACGCTTTCTTTCTTTATCAATAAACTGATACAGTTTATCTAAACTCAAGGTTTCAGCAATATAGATTACGGGAGTCAAGTCTTCGAGATCAAAACTAAATTTGGTCTTTTTCTCTGGCATTTTTTCAATTTTATCCCCTAATAGACCTACGGTTCTTTTTGTATAATCATACATTGTATACGTACTGTCCTGTGGATTCCATTTAATCCTACTTGCTGTAACCTTAGAAACCAGTTTTTCCTTATCGAATTTCTCTAAGGCAAAATTAAACGCCACTTTAGAAACGGTATTAAAACTGTTTACATACAGAAACTCGTTGTCGTTTATCTGGCGGTAAACATCTGTATTATCTCCCCGCATTGCTTCTGGGCCACCGCCTTTTAGATACGTATACCTAAAATTATTGAACCCCTCACTTGATGCTGGAACCACATAGAATCCCATGATTAAAACAAAAATAGAAATAAGAGAAGCGCCAATAATATAAGGCCTTAAAAAACGGGTAAAAGAAATCCCCGAACTTAAAATCGCAATAATCTCTGTATTGTTAGCCAGTTTTGAGGTGAACCAAATAATCGATAGAAACAGAAATATTGGGAAAAGAGAATTAGCAAAATAAATGGTAAAATGATAATAATAGATTGCAATTTCCAGTATTGGAACTTTGTTTTCAATCATCTTATTGACCTTCTCTGATACATCAATAACAATCCCAATAGGAATAAACATAAATAACATGGTCGCAAAAGTGACCAAGTATCTTTTCAGAATATATTTATCTATTATTGTTAACATAAAAGTGTAATCGGTTAATCGTTTATTTGTTTAGAAACATAACATCCGATTGCTTATTCGATTAAACGAATAAACAAATCAACATTTTTTTTATAATCTCTGGTTCATATTCTTCACCATTATTTCTTTCCAAGTTCTAAAATCCCCTGCTAAGATATGTTTTCTGGCCTCACGAACCAACCACATATAAAACCCTAGATTATGAATGGTAGCAATTTGTTTCCCTAAGTATTCATTAGCAGCAAACAAGTGACGCAAATATGCTTTTGTGTACTCTGTATCTACATAAGTAATAGCCATTTCGTCAATAGGAGAGAAATCATCTGCCCATTTTTTATTTTTGATGTTAATAGTCCCGTTAGCCGTAAACAACATTCCGTTTCTGGCATTACGCGTAGGCATCACACAGTCAAACATATCTACTCCTAGTGCTATATTTTCTAAAATATTTATAGGAGTTCCTACACCCATTAAATAGCGGGGTTTGTCTTCGGGTAAAATTTCACAAACTATTTCGGTCATTGCATACATTTCTTCTGCAGGTTCCCCTACTGAAAGTCCGCCAATGGCATTACCTACTTGGTTTGAATTAGCAATATATTCAGCTGATTGCTGACGTAGGTCTTTGTAACAACTCCCTTGTACAATAGGAAAAAAGGCTTGGTCATAACCATATTTAACAGGCACTTTTTCTAAATGGTCCACACAACGGTCTAACCAGCGGTGTGTCATTTTCATCGAGCGCTGTGCATAACGGTAATCACAAGGATAAGGTGTACATTCATCAAATGCCATGATAATATCGGCACCTATGGTACGCTGAATTTCCATTACATTCTCTGGTGTAAAAAAGTGGAACGAACCATCAATATGCGATTTGAACTTCACTCCTTCTTCCTTAATTTTTCTATTTGCCGATAGGGAATATACTTGGTATCCACCAGAATCCGTCAAAATATTACGGTCCCAATTCATGAATTTATGCAAACCTCCGGCTTTCTCCAGGATTTCCATTTGCGGGCGCAAATATAGATGGTAGGTGTTTCCCAGGATAATATCTGGGTTTATATCTTCTTTTAATTCCCTTTGGTGTACCCCTTTTACAGAGGCTACAGTACCCACAGGCATAAAAATAGGTGTCTCTATAACACCGTGATCAGTAGTAATACTTCCCGCTCTGGCTTTCGACTGCGGATCTTTTTGTAATAAATCAAACTTCATAAATGCTTTTTTTCCGATCATTCGGGAGCGCAAAGATAGGTTAATTAGACAATTTGAAAATTAGATAATTATAAAAATTAATTAACTTTTAGAATTCTCAAGCAAAAGAAGCTTCGAATGCAATACTTTTTGTTGTTTACAATGGCGTATCAGTATTAAAAGCATACTAACAAATTGTAGTTCAACCCTCATTTGGGCGTACCCTACGTGATTGCTTCCTCGTTCCTCTTCGCAATTTCACTCCGGTCGGGCTATTCGCTACAATCTCTCTAGTCTCGTTTAAGAACGAGACCAGAGAGGATTTTCACTGCTATCCCTTACCTTTACTTTGTAAAAGCATTTTTAAATAGATTCACAACGACCTGTATGCTTTCTAACAGCTACCCGTCTACAAACCAGTAAATTATATGTCATTATTACAAATAAAGTAGTATTTTAGTTGTTTGATAAACGTCTTATGCAAATAATTGTAAAAAAGATTTGGCATCGCGATGCAGACCGAATCGGACTTTTCTTTAAGCACGATAGCGCAACCATTTCTCAGTTAAAACAATTGAAGGGAATGTATAGCCAGTCGCTTCGTTGTTGGTATTTTGATTACAATTTAGAAAATTACAAGCTCATTAACCAAACCTTTAACGATTTGGTTATTGACAACCCAAAAGAAACTAAAACGCAACCGCTGGCCGGCCTTACTATAAGCCGTGACCTTCCAGCCATAGCCAAAAGCGAACTTCAGTTAGATTCGGCACCCGTGCTGCATAACCCTGAACATATAACGAATACAAATTCGTTAGCACCCAACATGCGTTTAGAATTATTGCCTAATTTAGGGAAATATTGGGTTTTCAAGATGCAGTATTATCAGCATATCAGCAAGCAATTATTAGCAACAAAAGGAGTTTATTGGAACGCGAATTACAAAGTATACATGGCTTTAAGACATGAAAACGTACAGAAATTAGTAGAAAAAATACTTGATACCCCTGCCTTTTTTCCTGAAAATGATTATTATAAAAACGAAACTATATTTCAGGGCGAATCCATTGTACTTAAACCGCATCTAGAGGATTTAAAATGGATGGAAGTATACATGCCTCCTTATCTTGTGTTACGCGAAAAAATAAAACGGTTCTCGATGGCTCGATACAGTACCATTAAAGATTGCTACTTGCTTCCTGCCGCGCCTACGGTTTATGATGCCATGACCATGCAATTTGAGCCGCATAAAATATTGATCAACAACAGGCTTCCGAAAGGGTATTTGTTGAAACAAAACTTACCCAACAGAAAACAACTCGATTTACGAAAAACCAAGGAGCAACTATTCAATCAAGTTCCTGATGGCGCACATGAATACATTACTTTGATGGTTGACACGATCCTAGCGCTGAATTATAGTAGTTCCACGATGCGTACCTATACGAGTTCGTTTCTAAAATTCTTGCGGGATCACCAGTTTAGAGACCCTCACACTATTACACAAAAAGAGATAGTAAAATACCTTGCGAGTCTTATGGAACGTGGGCTTTCGGCCTCGTCAGGTCATAGTATGGTAAACGCTCTATTGTTTTATTACCAACAGATAGAACATCAAAAAGGCTTTGAACTTAAGCTACCACGACCTAAAACCGAAAAAAAATTACCCGCTGTTTTAACTATGGAAGAATGCTTACAGCTATTTAGGGCGGTAGACAACCCAAAGCATAAATTATTACTGTTAATAGGCTATGGAGCGGGTTTAAGGGTTAGTGAGATCGTAACTTTGGAATGGCGCGACATCCTATTTACGGAGCATAAAATTCATATTAAAAATGCTAAGGGCAAGAAAGACCGCATGGTGATGCTTCCCTACTCTATTGTGAATTCCTTGGAGCTTTATAAGAAATTGTACGAGCCCAATAAGTATGTATTTGAAGGTCAATTTGCCGGAGAGCCTTATAGTACAGGTAGCGCGCGATCAGTGATGAGACAAGCCTTGAAAAAGTCAGGCTTGGAAAAAAGAGCAACTGTACATACCTTACGTCATAGTTTTGCCACTCATTTACTAGAAAGTGGCACCGATATTAGGTATATACAAAAGTTCCTGGGTCACGCCAGTATTAAAACGACTACGATCTACACGCATGTTTCAAAAATGGCTAGTGATAAAATACTTAGTCCGCTAGATCGACTAGTGGAT
This sequence comes from Flavobacterium sp. Arc3, assembly GCF_041431375.1. Classification (NCBI taxonomy): domain Bacteria; kingdom Pseudomonadati; phylum Bacteroidota; class Flavobacteriia; order Flavobacteriales; family Flavobacteriaceae; genus Flavobacterium; species Flavobacterium sp. Arc3. Next base: position 27,057 of record NZ_JASMRI010000038.1, read on the forward strand.
GAAAATAATAAGAAAAAACTGAGTGACTAGCATAAAAACTCCAAAATGATGTATATATTTGATGTTATATACAAGTTGGCAAACAGCTAAAAAAAACGAAACGAATAAAAAGAGAATTTTAAATATTTAAGAAATAAAATACAACTTAGTTAATGGAAAAAATTACTCCGAAAATAAAATATTTAGGACTTTATCAATTGATTGGCGGAATAATCGGAATTCTAAATACAATAAGATTTCTTCCAAATTTTACTCAAATCAATGGCGGAATATTTCTACTTTTATTAGCTATTTTTCTATTGTACAGTTTTTCAGTTTTTTGTGGATATTTATTACTTAAAAAACGGAATATTGAAGGCTTAAATCTTTCGATTTATAATCAATTAATCCAAATCGTAGGTTTTGGTGTTTTAGGATATGCTTTCTATTTTACAGCTGGAATTTACGGTGGAATAAAACTGAATTTGACAAATGACACAATAATTAATTTTATGTTTAAACATAGTATGGCAAGAATTGACATAAATAATCTAAATGGATTCACAGAAATAAGCATAAATTTTATTGCAATAATACTTTTGAATCTAATTTTTAATCTGAAATCTGAAGTGGAAAAAGTGGCAGAAGCGTAAAAACTAATTGGAAAGTACAAAAAAGCCGATTTGCCAACAGCTGTTTTGAGCTAGCTGGAGTTTAGTGGAATCAGCGCTTCGCATCAAGTTTTCGTTAAGCCGAAAACTGAGCGGTTACGAACTTCCAGCCATCTCAAAGCAGCGACACGTTGTGCAACAGTTAATGAAAACCGAACGTAATAAAATGAAAATTAAAACATTAGTATTATTTATTTTATCAATA
>NZ_JASMRI010000039.1:0-24332 GCF_041431375.1 Flavobacterium sp. Arc3
TCTTGCATTGAGATATATTTTATAAATGCAAAAGTCGTTATTTATATATTTCCCCACAACTTTTAGACTTGATCCATTTCCACTTCACACGAGCGATAGCGAACTGGCGAAGCAATCCCTCACGCAATTGCCAGTGTGTAATAGTGTTTTTTGGAAAACTAGTCCACCTGATACACTAGTTTTATTGTAATAGTTGCTGTTTTGTTTTTGGAATTGGTATTGAAAGAACCGCCGTAAGAGTAATCTTCAGATGAGTTTTGGGCTATAATTTGGAAAACTCCCATGTCAGATTTCTTTAAATTACCTAAAGATGCATCAGCATTCTCAGCAATACTTTTGGCTCTGTTGCTGGCATCTTTTGTGGCTTCGGCAATCATTTTTATTTTTAATTCAGCAAGTTTAGTATAGTAATATTCAGGAGCATTCGAGTAAAATTCTACACCAGTATTTATTAATTCGCTGGATTGTCTGGAGATATCTTCGATTTTATTTACGTCTTTCGATTGGATACTAACCTCTTGGTTCAGGGTGAATCCGGTAAATATTGTCTGTCTGACAGTTCCGTTTTCATTATAACTGGTTTCGTAATCTTTGTTGAAAGAAATGGCAGAAAAGATAATAGTAGCAGCAGGGATTCCTTTGCCTAATAAGTAATTTTTAATTTTTTCACGGTCAGCGTCTAAAGATGCATAGGCGTCCTTTAATGTACTGTTTTTTTTAGAAAAGGATCCTTTCCAAACAATTAGATCTGATACGAAGTCTGTTTTTCCTAAGCCGGTAACACTTATAGTTTCACTATTTTTATTTCTGTTTAGAAAAGCATTGGAAAACAAAAAAGCAGAGATTACTACCGCTATCGAAAGAATAATTACGTTTAGGCTGTTTTTAAGCATTTGATTGGGATTTAAATACAATCAAATATAGTTATAATTTAAGTCTTAAGTGATATGGCTTCAAGGAATGTTCCGTTTGATATTAGACTTTATTTAACTTAGAAAATAAAGGAGTTGCACTTTGTACAGCAATAAATATTAGTTATTTTTACAAAACTAAATTATAACCATGACTTTCGAAAATAATAAGGAATTTGCCAAACAACTTGATTCACAGGACAAATTAAATAAATACAGAGACGAATTCATTTTTCCAAAAGTGAATGATAAAAAAGTAATTTATTTCACTGGAAACTCATTGGGCTTACAGCCCAAAAGAACCAAAGCCTATGTAGATGAAGTAATGAAAGATTGGGCAGATTTAGCGGTTGAAGGACATTTTTATGCCGAAAAACCATGGTGGGATTATCATGAGCGCTTCGCTGAACCGTTAGGTAAAATAGTGGGAGCATTACCTTCTGAAGTTACTGTAATGAATACATTAACGGTAAACCTTCATTTGTTGATGGTTTCTTTTTACAGGCCTACAAAAAAGAGATACAAAATTATTTGTGAGGAAAAAGCATTTCCTTCAGATCAATATATGTTTCAAAGTCAAGTGCATTTTCATGGATACAAAACAGAGGATGCTATTGTAGAAATTAAACGCCGCGATGGAGAACACAACATCCGTTTAGAAGATGTCTTGGCTAAAATTAAGGAAGTTGGTGATGAACTGGCTTTGGTTTTAATTGGCGGAGTGAATTACTACACGGGTCAGGTTTTTGACATGAAAACGATAACTGCTGCAGGACATGAAGCTGGTGCCGTTGTAGGTTGGGACCTTGCTCATGCCGCTGGAAACATAAAATTAGATTTACACGATTGGGATGTTGATTTTGCTGCCTGGTGCAGTTATAAGTACATGAATTCAGGACCTGGTAATGCTTCTGGATGCTTTGTACATGAAAAACACCACAATAACCTTGAGTTACCACGATTTGCGGGCTGGTGGGGACATAATAAAGAACGCCGTTTCAAGATGGAACCAACGTTTGATCCTGTTCAAGGGGCAGACGGTTGGCAAATCAGTAATTTGCCGGTACTTTCTTTGGCGCCTTATTTGGCTTCGGTAGCAATGTTTGATGAAATAGGGATGGATGCGCTTATTGAGAAAAGAGATAAAATCACTTGCTATTTAGAATTTATTCTTCAGGAAATCGACAAAGAAGTGGACAGTAGTTTTGAAATAATTACGCCAACGGATCCAGCCGAGAGAGGATGTCAATTATCCGTTTTACTTCATGGGGAAGGAAGAAGTTTGTTTGACTATTTAATGAAAAGCGGAGTTATCACAGATTGGCGTGAACCTAATGTGATTCGTCTAGCTCCGGTTCCTTTGTACTGCTCGTTTGAAGATATGTATGATTTTGGACAAATATTAAAAAGAGGAATTGAAGAAATTCATTAAAAAGATTAAAACCCATTGACAAATTAAATGTTTATTTGTTAATGGGTTCTGTTATTATCGAGTGGTCTGAGATTCAAAAAAGCTAAATTTATTTGGTTTTTATTTAAAAAACGATTTTGTAGGAGTGTCTTTTCTCGCATATTCAAAACGGTCAAGTAACTTTGGTAAACAATAACCATCAACACCATTTAGAGTAACGACATTTCCTTTTTCTATTTGTAGCCAGCCATCTTCATGCTTTAGTTTTGCATCAAAAAACAGCTTTTCTATTGAAGCAATAATATGTATGGTGTCATTTTCTTTTATGTAATATTCATTTACATATTTGCAATACAATTGTACTGGACTGCCTTTTGTAAAAGGAGTAGATATGCCTTCTTTGTACTCTTCTTCAAGATTTGTTTTACTAAATTCAGATACTCCACTTTCATAATTAGCTGATGTATGATGTGCGTCAATAATCATAGTCTCTGTAACATGATTTACAGTAAAATATCCCGTGTCTTTTATGTTTTTGTATGTATCTCTCGGAACCGTTGTGGGCCGAACAATAAAGCCTATCAAGGCAGGATTACTTCCTAAATGGGTTATACTGCTAAAAATAGCGACGTTACTTTCCCCTTTTAATGATTTGGTAGCAATTAAATTTGCTGATTTGTAACCCGTGCAAGAATTGATTAAATTTAATCGTTCCACTTTTTCGAGTTTAGAAAGATCATCTTGAGTAATTGCAGTCATAGTACTTTGTTTTACGTGTTTTGTTTAACAAAAATACGTAAATAATAAACAAAACTATGAACGGAGTACATTTTTTTATTATAGAAAGAACACTCATCAATAATTATTTTATTGCAAATCAGTTTTTTATATACTATTTTTAAATTAAAATTTGTTTCAGTATTGCTGCAATATTGAGCCATAAGAAATTAAAGAATGATTTTTCTGGCATTCTTTCGACATTGGCTTTAGTATTAATAATTTCTCCATCGGAGTCTTTTTTAACGATCAAGTTAGCCAATGCACTTTTTAGTATACTCTTTTTTTCAGGAGCTCCTTTTCTGTAGAGTGTTACTTTTAAATCATGATATTTTAAAGAAGCATCTTCATACGAATTAAAATCATTTCCTTTAATGGTAAACTTCAATTCATCAAATATGCCTGTTGTAGACGCATTAAGATAGGGTTTTGTAAATCGAGATAAATGATTGGTATTTAAATTAGATACAATACCGTGCATCGTAAATCGATCTTTTTTATCCAGAACATTAAACTTCCAATTGAGTTTTAAAGGAGAGCTTTTCATGAACTTACAGCGGATATCAATAACGACATCTGCGAGTTTTTTTTGAAGATATCCGCTTTGTATGTGAGTTGCCTTGAGATTAAAATCATCAAAAGTTAGGATTCCGGGTCCTTTTTGAAAGTTGATTTCTTCTTCATAGACTAAAATAGAATTGCGTATGGCAAGGGTGTCCAGTTTCAATGGGAATTTTAAATCCCGAAGGAGTTTACTGTAAAATGGTTTTTTAGTTAAATCATCGGCAGGTAATTTGTTTCTATAAATATTTGCTGATAACTTATCTACTGTGACTGAGTTCGCATCAAAGAATATTTTTTCATTTTTGAAACCCCAGTCTATATTGTTGATTTTAATAAGTTCTGACTTTAATGTAAAAAGGTCTTTTTCTTGCTTTAGTTTTTTAACAAATTCCCTACGACTGTATTCTGGGATTAATTTAAATTTTTTAAGAATAAAGTTATTTGAAGTAGTTTGGAAATGTTGTGCTGTAATAAGGTACGTGTCATTTACTCGAAAATAGATGCTGTCAGCTTTGATAGCGTAATCTTCATAGGAAAAAGGAACCTTCTTTTGTAATAAGTCATCTGTAATCACAATCCCATCTATATTTAAACCTAAGTTAACAACACTTAGAATAGGTTTGTTTGTTTTTGTGTAGATAATTTTAAGACTTCCTTTATTCAGCATAACGTTTGAAACCATAATAATTTCTTCAAATGGTTTTACAACCTCAGAACCTAAACTCTTAGAATTATTAATTGCGTGCTGTGTGTTTTTATAAAGGGTAACTTCTGGAGTTGTAATAATAATATTATTTGCCTTTATACGATTATTAAAAAGAACATCCCATATTTTAAAATCATTTATTTCAATGGATTCTATTTTAGCATAAATGCCTATTTTTTTTAAACTGTCTTGCTGTTTTTTCTTTGGCGAAATTCTTAATCGGGATGCTTTTATATTTTTTGATAAAAGATCAATTTGTAAATCGCTATAAGTAATAGCATAGGCTGTAGGGTTCTTTTTAGCAATAATCATGGGGAGCTGCTTGTTTAACCAAAAGATCAATCCGAAATTAAGGATTAGGGTTAATATAAGCAGACTTAGAACCACTATTGCTATCTTTTTTATTGTAGTCATGAGCTTTTTTTCTTTGTACTATAAAAACACGTATTTAATTCCGTTCAATATTTTAGTACTAGAAATATAAAAGAACAACTATATTTATAAAATTTTATGCTAAAGCTTTAATTATATAAACATTTAATCTAATTTTATAAGTTTTGGTCATGGTTTTTTATGTTTCTTTGCGTCGTTATTAATTATTAAAAACAAAATTATGAAAGCATTATACTTTATAGCACTGTCTTTGTTAATCGTTTCTTGTAAAAATCAAGGAAAAATGGATTTAGAGGCCGCAAAGAAAGAAACTGTTGACTCTATGGAAGTTGCAATTCAAAAACAGAAAGTGATTGACTCCATGCAGGTGGAAATGACAAAAGTAGAAATGCAAAAGGAAACGATTATAGTTAATCAACCGGGAGCTAATACAACGACTACTACAACTACAACAACAAAAAAGAAGGGTTGGAGTAGTACGGCAAAAGGTGCTGTAATTGGTGCAGGAGTTGGTGCAGCTACTGGAGCGATTATAAGTAAGAAAAAAGGACAAGGAGCAATAATTGGTGGTTTAGCCGGAGCTGGTGTAGGAGCTGGAACTGGTGCTATTATTGACGGAAGCAAAAAATAAAAATAAATAGTTTATCGGTAAAAAAAGTGTTTAAGTTCCATTTGGAATTTAAACACTTTTTTTATTTTTAATCAAACTCATGTTTTTTGTTTTAGACGGGAGAATGAAATGTATTTCGCTGAAATAGAGTCTAAATTATTTATATTTGTTGATCTCAAATTATAAAAATGAAAATTATAAAAAAAATCCTCTTAGTTTTAGTTTCGCTAATTGCGATTGTAATTGTTGGATTAGTGCTGTATGGCTTTTACTTAAAGCCTAAATATGAGGGTAAAGTGGAGTTAGAAAGTATTCACGATGAGACTACAGTCTATTTTGATGATTTTGGTGTGCCGCATATTTATGCAAATAATTCTATAGATGCCATGACTGCTTTGGGATATGTCCATGCACAAGATCGCTTGTGGCAAATGGAATTAATGCGACGTATCGCACCAGGTCGTTTGTCTGAAATTTTTGGAAAAGTAGCTTTAAATAACGATATGTTTTTTGCTGGTCTTGGTATTGAGGAAGCTTCAGAAAAAGCGATTGCAGGCTTAGATACAAATAGCGAAAGTTATAAATTAACAGTAGCATATTTGGACGGTATTAATCAATACATGGATGAAGGGGTAACTCCAATAGAGTTTCAATTGGTTGGCGTGAAAAAAAATAAATTCACTATAAAAGATGTTTATAATATTTTCGGTTACATGTCCTTTAGTTTTGCCATGGCACAAAAAACAGATCCATTGTTGACTGATATCCGTGATAAATATGGGATGGAATACCTTAAAGACTTTGGCCTTGACGGGGAATTAAATACTACTATAATTAAAAATGCAAAGGAAAATCCACAGGAGTTTTTAGCTATTTCAAAGGCGGTGGCTGCTTTATTAGATAATTCACCTATTCCTCCATTTGTGGGAAGCAACAGTTGGGTTATTGCGCCTAAGAAAACTAAAAACGGGAAAGTTATTTTTGCCAATGATCCGCACATTGGGTTTTCGCAACCGGGAACATGGTACGAAGCCCATATAGTAACACCAGAATTTGAATTGTATGGCTGCTATCTGGCAGGAACGCCTTTTCCTTTGTTAGGTCACAATAGGGATTATGCTTATGGTTTGACTATGTTTGAAAATGATGATATTGATTTTTACCAAGAAGAGAATAGCCCAGAAAATGCTAATAAATATAAAACACCAATAGGTTTTAGTGATTACATAATTAGAAATAAAGTTATAAAAGTAAAAGATAGTACGGATGTAGAGATGAACGTAAAGGTGAGCCGACACGGTCCTGTCATGAATGATTTGATAGTTGGATTAGATAATAATAAGCCGGTGGCCATGTCTTGGATTTATACGCAGCAACCCATTCATATTCTAGATGCAGTTTATACGCTATCTCATGCTGAAAGTAAAGCTGATTTTCAAAGGGGTGTAGCGCTTATTTCGGCTCCTGGGTTGAATGTGATGTATGGGGATGCTAAAGGAAATGTAGCTTGGTGGGCGACTGGTAAATTATACAAACACAATGAAGGTGTAGATACTCATTTCATTTTGGATGGTCCTTCTGGAAAGGATGATATTACAGAATATTTGGATTTTTCCAAAAATCCTTCGGCAGTAAATCCAGAATGGAAGTATGTGTATTCGGCTAACAATCAGCCTGAAGCGATTGATGGTTTCTTGTATCCAGGTTATTATCTTCCAGAAGACAGAGCCAAACGAATTACCCAGTTGTTAGAGCCAAAGTCAAACTGGGATAAAAAATCGGTCGGCAAGATGATTACGGATAATACTTCATCAGTAGCACCAGAGGTGGTTAAGAATTTAATTTCTAATTTAGATACGAATTCACTTTCGAAAAATGAAAAGGAAGCAGTTGCTATTTTAAAATCTTGGAAAGGAACAAATAATACAGAGGATGTGGCTCCTACGATTTACAATAAGCTGATTTATATGTATCTGAAAAATACTTTTAAAGACGAGTTGGGAGAAGAGGGGTTCAAGCAGTTTTTAGCTACACATATTATGAAACAACTTATTGCTAAACAAATGGCAAATGAGAATTCTATGTGGTGGGATAATATAGAATCTAAAAACAGAAAAGAATCCAGAAGCGAGATTCTTTCAAAATCATTTAAAGAGGCAATCGCTGCATTAGAAATACAATTGGGAGAATCAGTTCCTGCTTGGACTTGGAGTAAGGTACATGTTGTAGAGTATGAGCATCCGTTAGGGAAAATTGCTATGCTTAGAAAAATATTTAATGTAGGACCATTTGAAGTTTCGGGTTCTAATGAGGTAATCAATAATCAGATGTTTGATTATACCAATGAAGCAAAATATGTGGTAAAAGGTGGTCCGTCCTCTCGAAGAGTGATTGATTTTTCCGATATTGAAAATAGTTGGAATGTTCTTCCTACGGGTCAGTCTGGGAATCCATTAAGCATTCACTACAATGATCAGGCAGAAATATACAACGCAGGCAATTTTAGGAAAATGATGCTCAATAAGAAAGAGATTATTAAAACTTCAACAAAATTGGTGTTTATTCCGATTAAAAATTAGAGGTTTTTAAAGTCCTTAAAATAATAAATCAGTAATTTTGCTTAACTTTTTATAGAAAATAATGCAAACTCCAAAAAAGATAGCAGTTGTAGGTTCCGGTTTAGTCGGATCTTTATTAGCTATTTACTTACGCAAAGCAGGACATACCGTACATATATACGATCGAAGCCCTGATATTAGACAAATTCAGTTCTCAGGACGTTCTATTAATCTAGCAATGTCAACTAGGGGTTGGAAAGCGCTAGATTTCGTTGGAGTAGGGGATTCGGTTCGTGAAATCGCAATACCTATGGATAAACGTGCCATTCACTTAGTTGATAAACTTAATTTTCAAAATTACGGTCAAGAAGGGGAAAGTATTTATTCAATTTCCAGAGGAGATTTGAACCGGAGAATGATCGATTTGGCTGAACAAGCTGGCGCCGAATTTTTCTTCGAACAGAAAATTTGGGATGTTACCTTGTCTGAAGCTACTTTGCACATTGGAGAAACAGAAAGAGGAGCTTGGGAAGAAAAGAAGTACGATATCGTATTTGGTGCTGATGGTGCTTTTTCAAGAATACGACACCGCATGCAGCGCCAAAGTATGTTTAACTATTCTCAAGAGTTTTTAAATATTGGTTACAAGGAATTGAATATTCCAGCAAATCCTGATGGCTCTCATAAATTAGATAAAAATTCATTTCACATTTGGCCACGCGGCGAATATATGTTGATTGCATTGTCTAATTTAGATGGTAGTTTTACCTGTACTTTGTTTATGCCTTTTGAGGGTGAGAATTCTTTTGCATTGCTCGAAAACAGAAAAGACGTAGAGTTGTTTTTTGAAAAAAACTTTCCTGATTCGATTGATGTCATCCCGAAATTAGCAGAGGATTTTTTCAAAAACCCAACAAGTACTTTGGTGACTATGAAATGCTACCCTTGGACATATAAAGATAAAATTGCATTAATTGGGGATGCTTGTCATGCGATTGTGCCTTTTTACGGACAAGGAATGAATGCTGGTTTTGAAGACATTTCGATTCTAAATGAAATGATGGAGAAATACGGGGATGATTGGGAAACGATATTTTCTGAATACCAAAAATCGCGTAAGCCTAATGCTGATGCGATTGCAGAACTTTCCTATCGTAATTTTATGGAAATGAGTTCTAAAACAGCAGATGATAAATTCCTATTGCAAAAGAAGATTGAAAAATGGTTCTCAGACAAACACCCAGATAAGTGGATTCCCCTTTATAGTAGAGTCACATTTAGTGACCGACCTTATGCTGAAGCTTTAGCAATTGGAGATGATCAAAATGCTATTATGGAGGAAATTTTAAAAATGGAAAACATAGAAGCTCTTTGGGATAGCAAAGAGGTTGAGAATAAGATCTTAGCTTTTTTAAATTAAAAAAAAACAGTCAAGAATTAGTGATTTAATTCTTGACTGTTTTTTTTTATTATCTACGGTTTGCTTTAGCTATAGCGTATGCACTTCAATGCCTTTATTATCTATTCAGATTTAGGCAATTCCTTATTATTCTTTATTACAGCAAAGAATAAAATCGTTATTAAAGTAGCAATCACAATTCCAACAATATCTGAGGTTACTATGTCTAATCCGAAACCTATGGTAGGATCATAAAAAAGGAAAGACCCAAGAACAGATGTTATGAAAAATGCAGGCACTAAGGCAATAATATAAAGGGTTTTTCTTTGGTGCAAATAAACCGTTCCAATCCATAACGCAATTGCTGCGATACTTTGATTTGCCCAGGAAAAATATCTCCATAGAAGTTGGAAATCTATTTTTGTAAGGATAAATGCAATTACAAAAAGAGGTATTGCAATCATAAATCTATTTTTAAGAGACTTCTGATCAATTTTCAGGTAATCTGCAATAATCATTCTGGCTGCTCTAAAAGAAGTGTCTCCAGAAGTTATTGGTAAAACGATAACACCTAAAATAGCAATTGTTCCGCCAATTGTTCCTAAAAAGACCGTTGCAATTTTATGAACTACTCCAGGAAGTCCTTCACTTGCGAGTAAGGCGCTAAGGCCCTCACCACTCATAAGGCTCATTGCAGCTGCAGCCCAAACCATAGCAATAACTCCTTCAACAATCATCATTCCGTAAAATATTTTTCGTCCGTCTTTCTCATTTCTAATGGTTCGGGCGATTATTGGCGATTGCGTAGCGTGAAATCCAGATAAAGCACCACAGGATATCGTTAAAAATATTACTGGATAATAGGGAATATCTTTAGGATGTAGATTTGTAAGAGTTAATTCCGGAATTGGATTTCCATAAAGAAACATCCCTATTGATACACCTACGGCACTCAATAATAATAGAAGCCCAAGAACAGGATATATTTTTCCAATGATTTTATCAATTGGTAAAATTGTGGCTACGATGTAATAGATGAATATAGCAATTACAATTAAGGTAAACATATTTAAATCTTTACCTATAAGGTCATCTATCATACTTGCTGGTGCAGAGATAAAAACAGTTCCCACTAAAAGTAGTAGCAATACGGTGAAGAAATTAACCACGTGGCTAAAATATTTACCTAAAAATAGGGAAGCCAAAGCAGGTAAGTGTGCACCGCCATACCTCATGGAAATCATCCCAGTTAAATAATCGTGGACGGCACCGGCAAAAATGGCACCAATGACTATCCAAAGGAAAGCTACGGGACCGTATAAGGCTCCTAATATTGGTCCGAAAATCGGGCCTACTCCTGCAATATTTAAAACCTGAATTAACGAGTTTCTATTACTATTCATGGGAACAAAATCTACTCCGTCTGCGTGGGTGTATGCAGGAGTAGCTCTGTTAGGATCGGGTTTAAATATGTTCTCAACAAATTTACCGTAAAATATATATCCCAACACTAATAAAATGATGGACGCAATAAATGTTATCATAACGCTGTATTCAATTAATTAAAATTATTTAAGAGTTTGAAGTTAATATTATTAACAACAAAAAAAGGAATTTACTCTACTTATTCTTCACGATGCACTTTAGTAAAGTCAAAAGCAGGCTTACATATAGCGATATATTCACATGGCTCGTCAAACGGATTTGAGTATTGAACGCGGGTATTTTTTTCTATTTTTATCGATTGTCCCTCTTTTAGAACGATGATTTCATTGTCGATAATAAACTGTTTTTTACCTTTAATGACATAAGTATATTCTTCAAACTCCGGCGTTTGAAAAGGTTCACTCCATTTGGGAGGTGCTACCATATGAGCGATTGATATTTCCGGATTGTTGTTTGCAGCTAAACCGTGGTGCTCTTCAATCAATTTTCCGTCAGTTGTAGGAACTACAAAAGGACTATTTTGTATCAAGTATTTTTTCATGACGTTCAAATTTAAGTAATTTCTCCTAGTTTATTTAAGAGATGTTTTTAAATGATTTTATTTTTTGAATATTTTTGTCAGTACACCAAACACTCCTCTAATAAAGGTAGCGCTGGTAAGTACTTTAATAACCGACTTGCTTACAGTACTGTTTGTATAACTTGACTTAGTCGCTCTGGTTTTTGCTGTCTTTTGTTCTGCTTTTTCATCCGCTTTTTTTTGAGCTTCTGTCGCAGTTTCGTCTTCAATAACGGTGATTTTCTTATTTAGCATTTCATAAGCGCTCTCACGATCAATAAGCTCACTATATTTCTTGACTAATCTAGATTTGTTATTAATGTCTTGAATTTCATTTTCGGTTAAAATATCCATTCGGCTCATTGGAGCTCGCATCATTGTAGCGACAAGCGGAGTTGGAATTCCTTTTTCGTTTAAAGCGGTAACTAAGGCTTCGCCAATTCCTAAACTAGTCAATACTTCGCTTGTGTTGTAATACTCAGAAGTAGGGTAGTTGTCAGCCGTTAGTTTTATGGATTTTCTATCCTTAGCAGTAAAAGCTCGTAATGCGTGTTGTATTTTTAGACCTAATTGTGCTAATACGCCGCTCGGGACATCCATAGGATTTTGGGTTACGAAGTAAAGTCCAACTCCTTTTGAGCGAATTAGTTTTACAATCATTTCTATTTGATCTAATAATGCTTTGCTAGCTTCGTTAAAAATCAAATGTGCTTCGTCAATAAAGATCACTAACTCTGGTTGTTCTGAATCACCTTTCTCTGGCATTTGCTGGTAAATTTCAGCAAGGAGACTCAGCATGAAAGTAGAAAATAATTTTGGTTTGTCCTGAATATCCGTTAATCTAATGATATTGATGTAACCTTTTCCGTTTTCATCAATTCGCATTAAATCGTCTATGTCAAAAGACATTTCGCCAAAAAACAATTCTGCTCCCTGTTGTTCCAGTTCGATTATTTTTCTAAGAATGATTCCCGTAGTTGAAGTAGAAATCTTTCCGTAGTTTTTTGTGATTTCATCTTTTCCTTCCTCTGTGATGTAATTTATTACCTTTTTGATGTCTTTAAGATCTAATAAAGGCATCTTGTTGTCATCACAATATTTGAATATTACTGACATCACCCCAGACTGCGTGTCATTTAATCCTAGAATCCTGGAAAATAATACCGGTCCAAACTCTGAAACAGTCGCACGTAGTCGTACTCCGTTTTGCTCGGATAGCGTTAATAGTTCTACTGGAAATTTAGCTGTGTTATAAGGTAGGTTTATTTTGGCGTGTCGTTCAGTAATAAATAATTTTTCTTCACCTTCCTTGGCGATACCGCTAAAATCCCCTTTGATGTCCATCATTACTACTGGAATTCCAAATGATGATAGTTGCTCTGATAAAACTTGAATAGTTTTGGTTTTTCCAGTTCCCGTAGCGCCCGCAATTAATCCATGTCTATTAAGTGTTTTTAATGGAATTTTTACATGGGCATCTGCTAAGGCTTCGCCGTCAAGTATGGCTCCTCCCAGAATGATACTTTCTCCTTTGGAAGTGTAGCCCTCAGTAATATCCTTTATAAATTTTTCTTTCCTATTCATAGCATTTATCGTGTTGAATTTACTTGCAAGATATTGTTATTATTTGAAATCAGATAATTTTGGCATTTACTGCAGTTTTATTCCTCTTTTATTGCTAATAGCGGAAAAACTTATTTTAACTGATTAAATTCTCTTTATTGATATATTGTTGTAATATTTCATAAAAATATAATTTATATGTCAAAAAAGATTAAATTTGTTTAATGATATTTATTAAAATTCATATATTAAAAAACCTTAGCTTTTTTTTGGATAAATTAAATTCGAATTAAATTAAAAAAAGTTTTTTTATTTGAACTAAACATATAAATTTGCGGGACTACAAGTTTATTATAACTAAAATAAATTATTTAAAACTATTAAAATTAAAGAAAATGGCAAACGTTAAAAAAGAAAGCACTTCAAACGGTGGAGGAATGGTTTCAGGACTTATTATTGTTGCGTGTATTGGTGTTGGTGTGTTGATCTGGAAATTCATCATGGGTAACCCTTCGAATTTTGAAGGTGGAAATATTGAAACAGGACATCCTTTGAATCTTTTAGGTCAAGTTTATCATGGTGGTGCAGTTGTGCCAGTATTATTAGGGATGTTATTAATGGTTCTTGTTTTTTCTATCGAAAGATATGTTGTTATATCTAAAGCAGCAGGTAAAACTAAATTGGACACTTTTATGACAAAGATACAAGCAAGTATCAAACAAGGTGAAATTGACGAAGCTATTGCAGCATGTGATAAACAACAAGGTTCTGTTGCAAATGCAATTAAATCTGCATTAGTAAAATACCAAGCAGTGAAAAAAGAAGGATTTAATAGCGAAGAAGCATCAGAGACTATTCACAAAGAAATAGAAGAAGCTACTTCACTTGAAATGCCAATGTTACAAAAGAACATGACAATTATCTCGTCATTAGTTTCTTTAGGTACTCTTATTGGATTGTTAGGAACTGTATCAGGGATGATTAAAGCGTTTGGTGCATTGGCGGCAGCTGGTACTCCTGATCAAGCAGCTTTAGCAAATGGTATTTCTGAGGCACTTATTAATACTGCAACAGGTATTGGTACTTCTGCTGTAGCAATTATCTCTTACAACTTTTTTACTTCTAAAATTGATGATTTAACATATTCAATTGATGAAGCGGCTGTATCTATTGTAAATACTTACAGAAAATTCAGAGGAAGTTTGAAGCAATAATTATATTGATATTTATATCAAATAAAAAACAAAAAGAATGGCTAAAATAAAAATTAAAAAAAATCCGGGGTCTACTGATATGACCGCGATGTGTGATGTCGCATTCCTTTTGCTTACCTTCTTTGTAATGACTTCGACAGCTAAGATACCTGAGGCATTGCCCGTGGATACTCCTTCCTCAACAGTCCAGACTAAATTGCCTGAAACTGATTTGGCTACATTAACTGTAGGTAAGGGAAAAGTGTTCTTTGATTTGAAAGGGAAAGAAGTTCGAATGAGAACTTTAGAGTTGATGGGAGAGAAGTACAATGTTACTTTTACTGATGAGGATAAAAACACATTTTCAAGAATGGATGATTTTGGTGTGCCAATTCTTAACCTTCAACAAATTATTGAAATGAAAGCATCTGATAGAAGTAAAGCTGGGCAACCTGGTATTCCTACAGATTCATTGGATAATCAATTGAAAGAGTGGATCTATAATGCTCGTATTGCGAACATAGAGGTAAACGATAAAGAATTGCAGGTCGCTATTAAAGGTGATGCAAAAGAAGAATATCCTGCCATTAAAAAAGTGATGGATATTTTACAAGAGCAAAAAATCAATAGCTTTAGTTTAGTTACTGGTTTAAGAGGAAAAGATTTTTAATAAAAAAAAGACACTAAAATGGCTGAATTAAATACCGGCGACGGTGGAGGCGGAAAAGGTGGTAAAGTAAGAAGTAAAAAATCAAATGCAAAAGTAGATTTAACTGCTATGGTGGATTTGGCTTTCTTATTAATCACATTCTTTATGCTTACCACGACGTTGTCTAAACCTCAATCGATGAGCTTGGGGTTGCCAGATAAAGATCCCACCAAAGATAATGTGGATATGAAAGTTGACGAAAATCGTACGATGACAATTTTGTTAGGTGCTGATAATAAGTTAGTTTACTATGTGGGTTTATTAGCTACTCCAATAGGAGGGCCTAAAGATTTGGCTTTTGGGAAAGATGGTATTCGTAAAGAATTGTTGTCTAGACAAAAATCAGTTTTAGCATATTCTGCAGCTAAGGGTAAGCCTAAAAACGGATTAATTGTGATTATCAAACCAAGTAAGAAATCAAATTATAAAAATTTAATTGATATACTTGATGAAATGGCAATTGTTGGGGTTGGAGATTTTGGTAATTACGCTATCGTTCCTGAATTTTCTGCTGAAGAACAAAAATTGTTAGAAGGAAAACAAGAGTAATCTTATTCCCCAATAACCTAATAATTAAGAAAAATGAAATTAGATATATTAAAAAACCAATGGCTTGATATCGTATTCGAAGGACGTAATAAAACTTACGGAGCTTATGAATTAAGAAAGTCAAACAGAAAAACTACTATTAAAGCGCTTATTCTTGGTGCTCTATTTTTTAGTTTTGCTGTTGCAGCACCTCTTATCATAAACTTAATTCCTAAAGGTGAGGAGCAAGAGATTGACAGGGATATAAAAATCACTGCTATAAAATTGCCGCCTAAGAAAGAAGAGCCAAAATTAAACGTTCCACCACCACCACCACCACCACCTAAAGTGGATGTGGTTAAGTTTGTGAAACCGGTGGTAGCTAAGGCAGAAGAAGTGACTGAAGAGCCGCCGAAAATTGTCGAGATTAAAGAAAAAAAGATTGGTGCGGAAACTATAAAAGGAGATCCTGATGCGGTTTTAACTGTTGCTCCAGTTGGTAATGGTCCTGCAAAAGTGGTAGAAGCTGATGATAATCAAATTTACAATACGGCAGGTATCGAAGTAAAACCTGAATTTCCAGGTGGTATGGATAAGTTTTACGGTTATGTAGGGAAAAACTACCGTGCTCCTGAAGAGGAAGGTCTTAAAGGTAAAGTTTATGTAACTTTTGTGGTAGAAAAAGATGGTTCTTTAACAGATATTAAGGTTTTAAGAGATATTGGTTATGGTACAGGAAAAGAAGCAATAAGAGTGCTATCAAAATGTCCAAGATGGAATCCAGGAATACAAAATGGAAAACCGGTTAGAGTACTATACTCTCTACCGATTACTATTCAAACAGCGGATTAATGTTGGAGAAAATATTTAAAAATATTCAGGAGAAATCGCTTAAAGAGCGATTTCTTCTCGTTTTAGCAATTTTGTTTTTCATACTTTATTTTGTCTTGGGATTATTTATTATCTTTATGAAGGATTTTCCTATTGATATGAATATGACGTACAGAGTAGCATTTGGAATTCTTCTTATTGTTTATTCTTTTATAAGGGGTAGACGTATTATAACAGATAATAATGATTAGTGTATGAAAAAGTTAGTTAGGCTGCCATTTTTTATAATTATTTTGTTTTTTGTGCTTTTTTATGGGTGCAAAAAATCTGATGGTGACAAGGAGACTATACTTAAAGGTAAAGCAACAATCCTTGTTGATGAGACGTTAAAGCCTTTAATTGAAGATGAAATTGCAGTTTTTCAAGGGCAATATAAAGCCGAGATAGAATTGAAATCGAGATCTGAAAATGAAGTAATGCGCGCATTTCTTAAAGATACTTCTCGTATCGTTATTTTGTCGAGAAAATTGAATGCTGAGGAAACTAAATATTTTGATCAAATTAAAATTAAACCTAAAACAACTAAAATAGGAACTGACGCAATTGCTTTTATAGCCAATAAAAACAATAATGATACGTTAGTAGCTTTGACAGATGTTATTCTTTTTATGCAAGGCAAAGAGCAAAAAAGTATAAAAGGTTTGGTTTTTGATAGTCCAAACTCTAGTACTGTGCGTTATATGAATGCATTGGCAGGAATAACGGAAATGCCTAAAGAAGGGGTTTACTCTTTAAAATCGAATAATGATGTTGTGAAATTTGTGTCTGAAAATGACGGAATGATTGGTGTTGTAGGTCTTAATTGGCTTTATCAGCCATCGAGTGAAATGAAGGACCTAGTGAAAAACATAAACGTATTAAGCGTTAAGGGAGAGGCTAATGATGGTTTTTATGCTCCTACACAAAATAATTTAGCGGAAGGGAAGTACCCTTTGGCACGTGATTTGTATATAATTAATTGTCAGGGATACTCTGGTTTAGGAATGGGGTTTGCTTCATTTGTTGCTGGAGACATCGGACAAAGAATAATTTTGAAAGCAGGGCTGTTGCCGATTCGTATGCCTGGAAGAAAAGTTATATTTAAAATCAAATCAAATAAAGAAAATGAACATGAATAAATCAAATAAAGTTAAAATGAACAAATTTAAAATTCTAGGAGTTGCCTTTTTGGCCGGAATGACAGTGAGTTACGCTCAGGATATCGATCAAGCCAAAAAAGAAATTGACGCCGAAAAATACCAAGATGCTAAGGTAACTTTGAAATCAATTATCAAATCAGATCCGTCTGAAGGAAAAGCATTTTTTCTTTTAGGTAATATTTACTTATATCAAAGTATTGCGGATTCTGCAAAAATGACTTATCAAAGTGGTTTGACTGCTAAAGATGATGCTCATTTTAATTATATTGGACTTGGTCAATTAGACCTTAATAATGGAAAAGCTGCGGAAGCGAAAGCTAAATTTGATCTGGCGATTAAAGAAATGAGAAGAAAGGATTTTGAAGAATATGTTTATGTAGCAAAAGCGTATATGAACTCTATAAAGCCTGATTATAAAAATGCTATCTCTACTTTAAATTTAGCTAAAGAAAAAAATGGTGAAGAACCACAAGTATTATTAGCTTTTGGTGATGCTTATTATGGTGATAAAAATCAAAATCAAGCGTATTCTAACTACCGTAATGCTTTTCAAGCTGATAATAGTTTAATTAGAGCTAAAGTACAATTAGGTGTTTTACTTAAAGGAGCTAAAGCATACACTGAAGCTGTAGCTGCTTATAATGAAGTGTTAGCTACTAATCCTGGTTACGGACCACTTTACCGTGAATTAGCTGAAACGTACTATTTATGGGGACTGAATGTTCCAGGTAGACAAGATGAGTATTTAAAAAAAGCCTTAGGATATTACGAGAAGTATATGACTTTGACTGACTATTCTCTTACTTCTCGTATGCGTCATGCTGATTTCTTAATCTTAGCTAAAGATTATAAAGCTTTAGAGATTGAAGCAAATAAAATGAAAGAGTTAGATAAGGTGAATCCTCGTATTTATAGATATTTAGGATATTCTGCATACCAAAATGGTAATGTTGATTTGGCAATTAAATCATTGGAAGATTATATTGCCAACCCAGATAATAAAGTGATCAATTTAGATTATTTCTATTTAGGTTTGTCAAACATTAAAAAAGCAACGAGTGATGATGGTACTTCTATCGAACCAGTTCTTTTTGAAAAAGGATTAGTTTCGATAAGAAAAGCTGTTGAAATGGAAAAATCAGTTACTAATGATTTAGGTGAAGTAGGTAAAAACTTATATGAGCAAAAATTGTATAAAGAAGCTGCTGCTGTTTTAGAAATTGCAACTAGTAATAAAGAATCAAATGGTTTTCTATATGACAACTATTACTTGGGAAATGCTATTTATTTTGATAATGCTAAACCTGGAATTGTAAAAGATACTGTTGCTTTGAAAAAAGCAGATATTGCTTATGGAAATGTTATTACAGCATCTCCTGATACTCAAGACGTATATCTTTCTCGTGCTAGAACAAATAGTTTGTTAGAAAATGATGAGGCTATGATTATGTACTACCAACAGTATATAGATCTTGTTACTAAGAAAGGACCTGAGGAATTGGCTAAACCAGCTGTAAAAGCGAAGCTTATTGAGTGTTATAACACAATGGCTGCAGGTTACGCTAACTTTGATAAAGTAAAAGCTAAGGAATATTTCCAAAAAACTTTGGCAATCGACCCTACAAATGCTTATGCTACTCAATCGTTAGGTATTCTTAACAAGTAGTAAGTCATAAATTTTTAAAAAACCCGATAGTGTAACGCTATCGGGTTTTTTGTTTTATACCAAATGTATCAGACTCCTCAATCAAGTCCTTTTTATTTAGTTATCTTTGCATTTTAAATTACAAAAATGTTATCAAAAGAAATACAGTTAGAAGTTAATAAAGGAGCAATGCTTCCATTGATGGAAGAGTTTTATACGATTCAAGGAGAAGGTTTTCATACGGGAACAGCTGCTTATTTCGTGAGAATTGGAGGTTGTGATGTAGGTTGCCATTGGTGTGATGTTAAGGAAAGTTGGAATGCTGAATTGCATCCGCCTTCGAGTATTGATCAAATTGTGGATAATGCAAAGAAATATGCAGAGACAGTTGTGGTAACGGGTGGAGAACCATTGATGTGGGATATGAATTTATTGACACAAGCATTAAAGGATAATGGAAGAAAGGTTCATATTGAAACTTCAGGGGCCTATGATCTTACCGGAACATGGGATTGGATTTGTCTTTCACCAAAGAAAAATAAATTACCTACTAAAACGGTTTATGATAAAGCGCATGAATTGAAAGTAATCATTTTTAATAAACATGATTTTATTTTTGCAGAAGAGCAAGCCGAGTTGGTAAACGACGATGCTATTTTATTTCTTCAGCCTGAATGGAGTAAGAAAGAAGAAATGACGCCGCTAATCGTGGATTATGTGATGAATAATCCAAAGTGGAGGGTTTCGCTTCAAACGCATAAATATTTGAATATACCTTAGTCAGTATAGTGAAAACGTAAAAAGCCAAACAACAATTTTTGTTTGGCTTTTTGCGTTTTATAGAATAAAACAATGGTTTTTACCAGTTGTCTCTTTTTTTTAATTCGGTAACATGTGGTAAATGATGATTTCCACGCCATGGATACGTCGCAATTATTTCTTTAAGTGCAAATTCATTTCTGTTTTCGGGGTGTATGAATTTTTTTTCTAAATCTTTTTCGGATAGGCTATTCATAATATAAGTCAGTCTAAAGTGTAAGACCTCAAGTAATGATAAAGTGGGTTCGATAGGCATAGTTAGACTATCGTGTAAATCAGACCACAGATTTTCATCATATTGTTTTATGACTGGTTTGTTTTCCATTTATCATGGTTTTACTCTTTTAAGGCTTTGGAGTTGATTTTAAGTCGAAAGTTTTGCCAAATAATCATAATGCTCACCTTCTAAAATCAATTCTGATTTTAAGTCATTGGCGTAAGCCGCATTTTGAAGGGTATTGTAATCAATATACATCCAGTCAAAAGGTTTTTCTTTTTCGCCTTTGTAAGCAATGTTGAAAACAACTTCGCCATAATAGGCATTATCAGATGGAATCCACTTTCCTCCATCTTCATCGTCATCAAACATGTAAATAATATCAGAACTATCCATTAAAATTTGGCCTCCGGGATGCAATAGGGACTTAAGTTTTAAAAGGAATTTTGGTATGTTTTTTAGTTTTCCACACATGCCAGCGCCATTCATCAATAATAAAATGGTATCGTATTTTTCGTTTTCAAGGGTCATTACGTCTTGTACTCTTGCGTCTTTTATTCCTCGTAATAAACATGCTTCAATAGCATTTGCAGAAATGTCGATTGCCGTTACTTCTAAATTTCTTTCATTTTGCAAAGTCAAACTATGGCTTCCTGCGCCACAACCTACATCCAGAACTCTGCCTTTGGCAAGTTGAAGTGCTTTTTGTTCCATTTTTGGCATTTCGTTATAGGAGCGGAATAAATAAGCGACACTCATTTCGTCTTCTTCAGATATAGTTGTTTCTGTAATTAAATTTTCAGGAGAATTATTCGTCTGATAATCGAGGATGGCTTTGCCAAAAAGGTCTTTCATTGTTTGTATTTCAAAATTCAACATTCATTATTCAGAGTTCATCATTCAAAAAGTGTAATTTTGCAAAGAATTTTAAACTCTAAACTTGAAACCTACTTTAAACGAACTTGGAAAACTTGCCAAAGATAAGCATATAGAAAACAAAAAGTATTTCGATAAGCTTAAAAAGAAGACGCCTAAAAATTTAGATTATGTTATGCAAGACCTGCATGATGCTGAATTCAAAAAAACGGATTGTTTAAAATGTGCGAATTGTTGTAAAACTACGGGGCCTTTATTTACATCTGCCGATATTGAGCGAGTGTCAAAATACCTTAAGCAGAAACCACAGCAGTTTATAGAGCAATACCTTCGCATTGACGAAGATCAGGATTATGTATTACAAAGTGTGCCTTGTATTTTTCTAGATCATGAAAATGCTTGTATGATTTATGATGTGCGACCAAAGGCTTGCAGAGAATTTCCACATACTGATAGAAAGAAGTTTCAGCAAATAACAGATCTTACGTTGAAGAATGTTGCAATTTGTCCTGCTGCCTTCAATATTGTAGAGGAAATGAAGAAAAAATTGCCGCTATAGCTATTAGCTGTTGGGCAGCATGTATTTTCTTTTTCTTAGTAGATCAAATATTTCTCTCTCATATTCTTAAATTGGTCTAAACCGCTTTTCCAGCTCTTTCTTATATCGGTTTCTGATATTTGAGCCATTATTTGTTGTTGCAGTTTTTGTGTTCCAGCCAATTTTGTAAAGAAAGGATTGAAAAAGGTCGATTTGTCTGTTGTGCTAGTGTAAGCTTTAATTAGCCATTTCAATTCCAGTTGGTGTACTTCAGTCTGAGTTGATAAATCTTCGCCGAAGCATGTTACTCCATTGTAAACTGGATTTTGTGCTCCCACATTTGGCGTAGGGATAAAACTAAAATTGCTCTTTGCTAAATTGGGAGAGCCGTAAATTTGAAACTGTTTTTCAGTTCCTCGTCCAACGCTAACATTTGTTCCTTCAAAAAAGCATAAGCTGGGATATAGATTTATTGCTTGGTCGTTTGGTAAGTTTGGAGAAGGTTTTACGGGAAGGCTGTATTTTTTGTTTCTATTATAATAAGAGCATGGGATTACTGTTAGTTTGCAAGTTATTCCATTTTTAAGCCATTTTTCACCATTAATCATCTGTGCATATTCGCCTATGGTCATTCCGTGCAATACTGGAATAGGATGCATTCCTACAAAACTAGTAAATTCCTTTTCTAGAATTGGTCCATCAACAATACTTCCGTTAGGATTAGGTCTGTCCAGAATAATTAATGAAATATTATTTTCTGCACAAGCTTCCATGATATAATGCAGTGAAGAGATGTAAGTGTAAAATCGAGCTCCCACATCTTGTAAGTCAAAAATCATAATGTCTATTCCTGCTAATTGTTCTGACTTTGGTTTTTTATTATTGCCGTAAAGTGATATAATAGGCAATCTAGTTTTAGAATCCATTTCGTCGGTAATATGTTCTCCGGCGTCAGCAGTACCTCGAAAGCCATGCTCTGGCGCAAATATTTTTTGGATATTTATTTTTTGTTCTAATAAGAAATCAACTAAATGAATTTGCTTTTTTTTACTTGTAAGACTTGTAGCGGGTTCGTTAAGTAAAACAATGCCTGATTGGTTGGTAACGACACCTATTTTTTTGTCTTTTAGAAGAGGTAGGTATTCTTCATGATTATCAGCGCCAGTTTTAATCAAATGTATTTTGGTAATTTTATCTGTTAATGGTGTTGCTTTAGTGAAGGTAGAAGTAACTAATACGCTGTCTTTCGATTTCTCTTGCTGCAATACCTTTGTTCTGTTAATTGAGCTGGAGCAAGAAATCAAAATTAATGCTAGAACAGAGGCTAAAGGAATATTTTTGAAAATAGAAATCATATGGTGGATTATAATAAAATTAGTGTCAATTAGTGTTATTCGTGTTTTAACTGTATTTTTGAATCCAAATCAGATACTTAATTAAATTGAATTTAGAATACTTTATTGCCAAAAGACTTATAACTGCTAAAGATTATAAAAGTAGTATATCTGCGCCTATTATAAAAATTGCAATTTCTGCTATTGCCATCGGAATGGTAATGATGATTGTATCAGTGGCGACAGGAATTGGACTGCAGCAAAAAATCAGAGAGAAAATTTCTGCCTTCAATGGGCATATCATTATTTCTAATTATGATAACAATCAATCCGAAGTCACCTTAGTCCCTATCTCAAAAAAACAGGACTTTTATCCCAAGTTCACAACTGTAAAAGGAATAGATCATATTCAGGCTATCGCTAGTAAAGCAGGGATTATTAGAACAGAGAATGCTTTTGAAGGAATTGTCTTTAAAGGAGTGGGGGGGGATTACAAGTGGGACAATATAAAGGAGTATCTCGTTGCTGGAAAATTACCAGATTTTTCTAATAAGGTAAATGAGGATGTAGTAATATCTCAATTTCTTGCTAATAGGTTAAAACTTAAAGTAGGTGATGCGTTTACCACTTTTTTCATGAAAGAAGGTCAGAATAAATTACCTAATATCAGGAGATTTAAAATCGTCGGAATTTTTAATTCTGGCTTCCAGGAATTTGACGCGACCTATGTATTAGGGGATATACGACATATACAACGTATAAATAAATGGAAAGCAGATCAGGTAGGAGCATTCGAAGTTTTTGTAGATGATTTTGATAATATAAAATCGGTAGGAGAAGAAGTATATCAGCAAACTGGATCAACGCTTGATACTAAAACTATCATCGAAAAATACAGTTATATATTTGAGTGGCTTCAGTTATTCGATTTTAATATTATTGTTATATTAATAGTTATGATATTAGTGGCTACAATCAACATGGTGGTCGCGTTATTGGTTCTTATTTTGGAGCGAACTCAAATGATAGGAATCTTAAAAGCACTAGGGGCTAATAATTGGACTATCCGTAAAATATTTCTGTACAATGCGTCTTATCTAATTCTTCGGGGATTGTTCTGGGGTAATCTAATTGGGATAGCGATTTTACTACTTCAGAAATATTTCGGAATAATCAAGCTAAATCCTGAAAATTACTACGTTGATCAAGCTCCGGTATATCTTAATTGGGGATACATTGCATTATTAAACGGGCTTACCATTAGCGTTTGTTTTTTAGTGTTGCTAATTCCGTCTTATATAATAACCAAAATTTCACCAGTTAAAGCAATTCGTTACGATTGATATAGTATTTGGGCGTTCCGTATTATAAAAAAAGAGGCTATACCTATATATACGGAGTGGCCTCTTTTTTTATAATCGGTCGGGCTATTCGCTACAAGTCCTCGCCGCGATTCCACTTCGTTGCATCGGGACTGTGGGCTTTTCACTACTATCCCTAACGCAAAGAAAGGAGGTTAGAGGTAAAACACACAACGAAAAAAGAA
>NZ_JASMRI010000003.1:0-71967 GCF_041431375.1 Flavobacterium sp. Arc3
ATGAGCCCGATACAATATCGAGCTCATTATTATCAAAATTAATTATAAATTTGTCCAAACTTTTGGGTTCAGTCTAAAAGGAGATGGGATTTTTTTATTATTAAGCTTTTGTAGCTTCTTCTATTGGTAATGGAATTTGATTTTTAAGTAAATCTTCAAACGTCTCATGTGCTCGTATTAAATGACCTTTTCCATTCATCCATAATACTTCAGCAGGTCTGTATCTCGAGTTGTAATTGGAGGCCATAGAGTAGCAATAGGCACCAGCATTTCTAAAGCTTAGTATATCTCCTTCTTTAATTTCTGATATTCTTCTGTTATTTGCAAAAGTATCTGTTTCACAAATGTATCCTACCACTGAGTAGAAACGCTCTTTTCCTTTAGGATTTGAGATATTGTCAATATGATGTTGTGAACCATATAACATTGGACGAATTAAATGGTTGAAACCACTATCAACTCCTGCAAAAACAGTAGAAGTAGTTTGTTTGATTACATTAACTTTTACTAAAAAAGATCCTGCTTCACTCACTAAGAATTTGCCTGGTTCGAATATTAAAGTTAAATCTTTACCGTATTCAACGCAGAACGCGTTGAATCTTTTTGATAGTTTTTTACCTAACTCTTCAATATCGGTTTCGATATCGTCTTTTTTGTATGGTACTTTAAATCCACTTCCGAAATCTAGGAATTCAAGATTTTTAAAGTTTTTTGCAGCATCAAATAAAATTTCGGCAGCATATAAAAACACTTCGATATCTAAAATGTCTGAACCTGTATGCATGTGGATACCTACGATGTTCATTTTTGTGTTTTCAACAATTCGAACTAAATGAGGCAATTGGTGGATTGATATTCCAAATTTACTATCAATATGTCCAACAGAAATGTTAGTGTTTCCACCTGCCATTACATGAGGATTGATACGTATACAAACTGGAACGGTAGGATGTTTTGTTCCAAATTGTTCTAATATAGATAAATTATCAATATTGATTTGTACTCCCATGGCATGTACTTCTTCAATTTCTTCCAGAGATACTCCGTTTGGTGTATAAAATATTTTTTCTGGATCATATCCAGCATGAAGTCCTAATTGAACTTCTTGTATAGATACTGTATCAAGACCTGATCCCATTTCTTTTAATAGCTGAAGTATGGCAACGTTAGACAATGCTTTCATTGCATAATTGATACGCAACTTCTCTACCTTAGAAAATGCCTTTGTTAATCTATTGTATTGAGATTTTATTTTTTCGGCATCGTAAACATATATTGGACTTCCAAATTGTTCGGCTAATTGAAGTAGGTCTTTTGATTGCATCGTTATTATTTTTTAGCAAATTTATTATTCTTTATTGATATGACAAGGGAATATTTAATTTTTAACAATTTGTAACAAAAAGTTATAAATTAAACAAATGCATATGTTTTTAGTAGTGTTGTTCTTTTTTGGGTGAGGGATAGAAGCGAATAGCCCGCAGATGCTGAAGCTTTTGCGAAAGCGACGAGGACTTGTAGCGGATAGCCCGACCAAGCAGGAACGATAGTGTATGCGTGGTCAGCCCCAAATTAAAATGGCTGTCGGAAAAATTATTCTGACAGCCATTTTTCAGTATTATTATGATTTATAAGGCTGGTAAGTCTCCATTTCCCTTCGTAGGTAGATTAGTATAACCCATTAAATAATTATCGACTTCTCTCGCTGCTTCACGACCTTCAGATATTGCCCAAACAATTAAAGATTGTCCTCTTCTCATATCACCAGCGGTGAAAATGTGTGGTACATTTGTTTGATAATTACTCGCTTTATAGTTGCTTCGCATGTCTGTTTCTAAACCTAACTGATTGCTTAATGTTTTTTCAGGGCCAGTAAAACCAAGAGCCAATAACGCTAAATCACAAGGCCATATTTTCTCAGAACCTTCTTTTTCAATTAATTCAGGTCGTTGTCCTGGTGTCATTTTCCAAGCTACTTCTACAGTTTTTAATCCTACAAGTTGTCCTTTTTCATCAGCAATAAATTCTTTAGTATTGATTAACCAATTTCTATTACAACCTTCCTCGTGCGAAGAAGAGGTCTTTAATTGTAAAGGCCAATACGGCCAAGGTGTAGTTTCGCTTCTTCCAACAGGGGGTTTAGGCATGATTTCAAAATTGGTAACCGATTTAGCTCCCTGTCTGTTTGAAGTTCCTACACAGTCTGAACCCGTATCTCCACCACCGATTACAATTACATCTTTCCCAGTAGCTTTGATTTGGTTAGGGATTTCCTCTCCATAAACTACTTTAGTTTGCTGAGTTAAAAAATCCATTGCTTGAACAACTCCATTTGTTTCAATTCCTTTTGTTGGTAAGCTTCTTCTTTCGGTAGCGCCACCACATAATACAATTGAATCGAATTGATTTAATTCTTCTATACTATAGTTTACACCAACATTTACATTAGTTTTAAAAACAATTCCTTCGGCTTCTAGTATTAATACGCGTCGGTCAATAATTCCTTTTTCTAATTTAAAGTTGGGAATTCCATATCGCAATAATCCTCCGATAGCATTATCTCTTTCAAAAACTGTTACAGTATGACCTGCTCTGTTTAATTGTTGAGCAGCGGCTAATCCTGCAGGACCAGAACCTATTACAGCTACTGTTTTTCCTGTTCTTTGAGCAGGAATTTGTGGTTTGATCCATCCCTCTGCAAACCCTCTTTCTATTATGTTTTTTTCAATATTTTCGATTGCTACAGGCTCTTCGATAATACCTAGCACACATGATTTTTCACATGGAGCAGGGCATAAGCGACCTGTAAATTCTGGAAAGTTATTAGTTGATTGCAAAATTTCTAAAGCACTTTGCCATTCTTCTTGATGTACCATATCATTAAAGTCAGGAATTAAATTCCCTAATGGACAAGCGCTATGGCAAAATGGAATTCCACAGTCCATACATCTTGATCCTTGTTCTTTAATTTTATCTTTTGCTAAAGGAATGGTAAACTCATTATAATTTGAGACACGTTCCTTTACTTCTACATTACTTTCGTCAGTTCTATTGTATTCTTTAAATCCACCTATCTTTCCCATGACTATGCTATTAGTTCTTCAATTTTCTTTTCTTCTGCTAATCGTTGTAATGCTATTTTATAATCTTTAGGCATTACTTTGATGAAATGTTTCTGTTGGTTTTCCCAATCTTCCAATATTCTTGTTGCCAATGGACTGTTGGTGTACATTGCGTGATTTTTGATTAAACGTCTAAGTTTTTTCAAGTCATCGTCTTCCAATGTTTCTAAAGCAACCATTTCCATATTACACAATCCATTTTCGAATTGTTTTTTCTCATCAAAAACGTAAGCAACACCACCACTCATTCCAGCAGCAAAATTTCTTCCTGTTTTACCTAATACCACTACAATACCTCCGGTCATATATTCACATCCGTGATCTCCAATTCCTTCTACAACTGCTGTTGCTCCAGAATTTCTTACCCCAAAACGTTCTCCAGCCATACCGTTAATGTATGCTTCACCAGTTATGGCACCATATAAAGCTACGTTACCGATAATTATGTTTTCTTCTGGTTTAAACGTTGCAGTAGGAGGGACTTTAATAATTAATTTTCCTCCTGATAGTCCTTTTCCTAAATAGTCATTACAGTTTCCATGAATTTTAAATGATAATCCATTAGTGGCAAAAGCACCAAAACTTTGTCCGGCAGAACCTTCAAAATCAACTAGGATAGTATCCTCTGGTAAGCCTTGGGCTCCATATATTTTGGAGATCTCATTACTTAAAATAGCACCTACAGAACGATCTGTATTTTTAATTTTAAAGTTTACTCTTGTTTTCTCTTTTCTATAAATAGAAGGAATTGCTTCTTTTATGATTGCAAAATCAAGTACATTTTCTAATGCATGGTCTTGAGTTGTAGTATTGTGATTCGGTACTGTTTTTGCTTTTTCAGGCTTGTACAAAATAGTAGACAAATCTAAACCACTTGCTTTATAATGCTTAATGGCTTTGTTTACATTCAGTTTTTGTGATTGTCCTACCATTTCTTTTAACGTTCTAAAGCCTAACTGAGCCATGATTTCTCTTAGTTCTTCAGCAATAAAATACATAAAGTTAATGATGTGCTCAGGAGTTCCTTTGAAATTTTTTCTTAACTCAGGGTCCTGAGTAGCAATACCTACGGGACATGTGTTTAAATGACAAGCTCTCATCATGATACAACCTGAAGCTACTAAGGGTGCAGTGGCAAAACCAAATTCTTCTGCCCCTAGTAAAGCTGCAATTGCAACATCACGTCCTGTTTTTAATTGTCCGTCACATTCTAATACTACGCGACTTCTTAAATCATTTAGTATTAAAGTTTGTTGTGCTTCGGCAAGTCCAAGTTCCCAAGGAATACCTGTATGTTGTAATGAAGTTAATGGTGCTGCACCAGTTCCTCCATCATAACCTGAAATCAAAATCACATCTGCTTTTGCTTTAGCAACACCAGCAGCAATTGTTCCAACACCTACTTCAGAAACTAACTTAACATTTACGCGGGCTTCACGATTGGCATTTTTTAAATCAAATATTAATTGTGATAAATCCTCAATAGAGTAAATATCGTGATGTGGAGGCGGAGAAATTAGTCCAACATAGGGAGTTGAATTTCTAACTTTTGCAATCCACGGCACTACTTTTTCACCAGGTAGTTGTCCACCTTCTCCTGGTTTAGCGCCTTGAGCCATTTTAATCTGAATCTCTTTAGCACTTGTCAAATAATTGATAGATACACCAAAACGTCCAGAGGCAACTTGCTTAATCGCACTATTTTTTGAATCTCCATTTAATTCTTTTTGGAAACGTTTAGGATCTTCTCCTCCTTCTCCAGAATTACTTTTTCCACCGATTCTATTCATGGCAATTGCCAAGTTTTCATGTGCTTCCTGGCTAATTGATCCGTAAGACATGGCACCAGTTTTGAATTTTTTTACAATTTCTGTCCAAGGCTCCACTTCGTCAATTGAGATAGGGTCCAAGTTGTTGAATTCAAATAACCCTCTGATTGTCATTAGGTTCTTACTTTGGTCGTTGACCATAGTTGAGTATTCTTTATAACTTTCTGGACTGTTCAAACGTACTGCCTGTTGCAATTTAGCAATAGTAGTAGGGTTAAACATGTGTTTCTCACCAGTTCTTCTCCATCTGTAAATACCTCCAATTTCTAGAGATAATAAGCTGGCAACTGTCGAATTAGGAAATGCTTTTTGATATCTTTTCTTAACCTCTTTTTCAATTTCCATCAAACCGATTCCTTCGATTCTAGAAGGGGTATATGGAAAATATTTAGAAGTAAAAGTTTTGTTTAGACCTAAAATTTCAAAAATTTGAGCAGCTCGATACGAATGTAAAGTAGAGATACCAATTTTATTCATAATTTTCAGAATCCCTTTTGCGATAGCTTTATTGTAATTTGCAATTGCATAATCTGGTTCTATTCCTGTGATGAAACCTTTATCCACTTGATCACGAATAATTTCGTTTACCAAATAGGGGTTGATTGCACTTGCGCCATATCCAAATAATAAGGCAAAATGATGTGGTTCGCGTGGTTCTGCAGACTCAATAATGATTCCGAATTTAGAACGAACTTTTAGGATATTCATCGAATGATGAATGTAAGAACAAGCTAATAGCATTGGTATTGGTGCCATTTTTTCACTAACACCTCTATCAGAAAGTATTATGATATTGTGTCCTTCTTGCACTGCCTTATAGGTTGCTTGAACACATTTTTCTAATGCACGCTCTAGTCCATTTGCTCCTTTTTCTATTTCATATAAGGTAGAAATGGTTTTAGACTTGAAATCTGGGTGATTGATATTTCTTATTTTATCAAGATCTTCTTTTGAAATAACCGGATTTTGAATTTTTAACTTCTTACAATGTTTTTGGTCAATATCAAATATATTGTAGTCTCCACCTATTGCCAAACTAACGTCTGTAATAATTTCTTCACGAATCCCATCCAACGGTGGATTAGTAACCTGAGCAAATAATTGTTTGAAATAATTATATAAAAGCTGTGGTCTATCTGATAATACGGCTAATGGAGTATCGTTACCCATTGAACTGATAACTTCAGTCCCTTTAGTTCCCATTGGGATTATTATTGTCTTTAAATCCTCAATAGTATATCCAAACAAACGTAATCTTGTTTCGTAATCTATATTTTCGGTAGGCGTACTATTATTAGTATAAGGTACTTGAGCTAAATGCAATAAATTGTCATCTAACCATTTTCTATAAGGGCGTTTAGTTACAATAGCATTTTTGATTTCATCATCTTCAATGATTCGACCTTCATTCATATCAACTAAGAACATTTTTCCTGGCTCTAATCGCCCATGTTGCACTACGTCTTCTGGTTTTATATCCAGAACACCTATTTCAGATGCCATGATTACAAAACCATCTTTTGTAAGTGTGTAACGAGAAGGTCGCAAACCATTTCTATCAAGAAGGGCACCTATCACATTACCATCCGTAAACGGAATAGAAGCAGGACCATCCCAAGGCTCCATAATACAAGAGTTATACTCGTAAAATGCTTTTTTGTCATCAGACATGGTTTGGTGTTTTTCCCAAGCTTCAGGAACAACCATCATCATAACTTCTGGTAATGAACGTCCTGTCATTAATAACAGTTCGATAACCATATCCATAGAAGCTGAATCTGATTTTCCGTCTAATATTATAGGGAACAAATTTTTGATATCATCGCCAAATACATCACTTTTCATCAATTCTTCACGGGCACGCATTCTGCTTACATTTCCACGAAGGGTATTGATCTCTCCATTGTGACACATGTATCTAAATGGTTGTGCTAATTCCCAAGAAGGAAATGTATTAGTAGAGAATCGTTGGTGAACTAATGCTAGTCGAGTTACTAGATCACTATCGGTTAAATCAGTATAGTATCTGCTGATGTCTTCTGGCATCAATAAACCTTTGTATATTATAGTAGTAGTAGAGAGACTAGAGAAATAAAACATATGACTTTCTGAAATCTTAGAATTCAGGATAGCGTGTTCTGCTATTTTTCTAGCTGCAAATAATTTGGCATTGAATTGTTGTTCGGTTAGTTCCAATCCATTCTTGCCAATAAATATTTGTTTTACTGTTGGTTCTTTTTCGGCTGCAATTTGTCCAAGATTAGATACATCTACAGGAACATCTCTCCATCCGATAATATTCAAATTTTGATTGCGAATAGCTATTTCAAAAGTAGATTTGCAAAAATCAACTTGGTTTTTCTTTTTTGGTAAGAAAACCATTCCCACTGCATATTCTCTCGTTTCTGGAATAGTGAAGTCACATACTTTTTTAAAAAAATCATGAGGAATATCAAAAAGAATTCCTGCTCCATCTCCAGTTCGTCCATCTGCACTCACTGCACCACGATGCTCTAATTTTATTAAGATATCGAGTGCTTTATGAATAATGTCATTAGATTTAATTCCGTTTAAATTACAAATAAATCCTGCGCCACAGTTGTCATGTTCAAATTCAGGCAAGTAAAGGCCTTGTTCTTTAATTTTCATGCTTTATAATTTTTTTTATACAAAAATAGAGTTTTCATTAAATATAATGTAGAGAATGTGTTTAAAACGGGTTATTTTTGCAGTAAAATTATAATAACGTTTAATAAATGATAATAATCATATTTAAGCGTATGTGAATTACAAAATCGGCAACCTGATTTAGTTTTAAAGACGATTTATCGTGATATATAATGGATGTTACCAAATTTACGCATTAAATTTCAAACGATATAGTGACTTTTGCTGCAATGTTTTAACAGACTTGTACTTTTATTAAAATTTAAATTTCTGTGTTATTTTGAAATTATTGTTTAAGTTGTAATATAAGAAATTTAAATAGGTAAAAGATTTTTCTGTTAAGATGAATTTTGCTATTTTTGTGCCACTTATATTCTGAAATAAATTCAGGATCCAGACAAATTCTATATTATGAACATACACGAATATCAAGGAAAAGAGA
Source organism: Flavobacterium sp. Arc3 (assembly GCF_041431375.1). Classification (NCBI taxonomy): domain Bacteria; kingdom Pseudomonadati; phylum Bacteroidota; class Flavobacteriia; order Flavobacteriales; family Flavobacteriaceae; genus Flavobacterium; species Flavobacterium sp. Arc3. Next base: position 8,061 of record NZ_JASMRI010000003.1, read on the forward strand.
TTTTAGCTAGTTACGGAGTTCGCATTCAGCGCGGTATCGTTGCTAATAATGCAGTTGAAGCTGTTGCTGCTGCAAAACAATTAACTACTGAAACAGGAACAAGTTGGTATGTAATTAAAGCACAAGTTCATGCAGGTGGACGTGGAAAAGGTGGGGGAGTAAAACTTGCCAAGAATTTACAACAAGTAGAAGAAGTTGCAGAACAAATTATTGGAATGCAATTGGTTACACCTCAAACTTCTGCAGAAGGTAAAAAAGTACACAAGGTTTTAGTTGCTGAAGATGTTTATTATCCTGGTGAAACTGAAACTTCAGAATTTTACGTATCTGTTTTATTGAATAGAGCGACAGGTCGTAATATGATCATGTATTCTACTGAAGGTGGAATGGATATTGAAGAAGTAGCAGAACATACTCCAGATTTAATTTTTACTGAAGAAGTTGATCCTTCTGTTGGACTTCAAGGTTTTCAAGCAAGAAGAATTGCTTTTAACTTAGGTCTTTCTGGAAATGCTTTTAAAGAAATGGTGAAATTCATCGATGCTTTATATAAAGCATATATTGGTTCTGATGCATCAATGTTTGAAATCAACCCGGTTTTAAAAACATCTGACAATAAAATTTTAGCTGTAGATGCTAAAGTTAATATTGACGATAATGCTTTGTACAGACAAAAAGCTTATGCTGAAATGCGTGATATTCTTGAAGAGAATCCAATCGAAGTAGAAGCAAAAGAAGTAGGATTAAACTATGTAGATCTTGACGGTTCAGTTGGATGTATGGTTAACGGAGCTGGATTAGCAATGGCAACTATGGATTTAATTAAATATGCCGGTTTTGAGCCTGCAAACTTCCTTGACGTAGGTGGAACTGCAGATGCAAAACGTGTTGAAACTGCTTTCCGTATTATCTTAAAAGATCCAAACGTAAAAGCAATCTTGATTAATATTTTTGGTGGAATTGTTCGTTGTGACCGTGTGGCACAAGGAGTTGTTGATGCTTACAAAAATATGGGAGATGCTATTAAAGTGCCAATCATTGTTCGTTTACAAGGTACTAACGCAGCAATTGCAAAAGAATTAATTGATAATTCAGGAATGCCAATTTTATCGGCTGTTGAATTCCAAGAAGCAGCTGACCAAGTAAAAGCAGCTCTTTCTTAATTAGAAAATTAGTTAGATATAAAAAAATCCTGAGTGAAAGCTCAGGATTTTTTCTTTTTAAATCTATTTCGAGCCAATTGCATTATAGCCTCTTAATAGAATCTTATTTTCGTTGTCTAAATTTTCTTCGGTTTTCCCCAAGATATTAATGATATCAAATTGGGTTGGACTATTTCTAAAATTATAAAACTCGTTTGAATTGGTGATTTCAACTTTTAAAATATAGTTTTTATCTATTTTAAACGTTTCGTTATTTTCTTTAATAAAGGCTCCATTTACCATATAAATCACATCGTTACTTTTGATTTTGGTAAATTCAGATTTAACTTGCTCTAAACTTATAAAAGTATATTTTTTTGGATTTTTGGAAGTAATATGAATCTGTCCAACATAATGGTTGCTATCAATTATTGTATCATTTTTAATAATATTTATAGACTCTATTCCGTTAGGATCGATGTATTTCATTGATTCAGCAGAAATAAAAGTTGAATCAAGAAACATTGCAGCTTCTTTAGTTTTATTATTTTGTCCAAAAAATAGTGTCGTAATGAATAGTAATAAAAGAGTGAGTAGTGGTTTCATATTTAGGCAGCTATAATATTTCACAATAAATTAAATGTACAAAAAAACCCTATCTGCCATGGCAAATAGGATTTTTTGTTTTTATTAGTTTCCGATTTGTTGGAGTTCATCGGATTCATATATGTCAAAACCTTTTTTATTTTTTTGTGCAATTCTAAAAAGGGCTTTTGCTACGGTTTCACTTTCTATGGGTTTGTATTTTTTTAGTCCTCCAATAAATATAAAGGAAAATAGTTTCATAAAAATGCCGCCTATTTTTTCTCCCATCCTAAATTCCTTCCGGTCTCCTAGAAGTAACGAAGGTCTCATGATGGATACACTTTCAAAACTTGATTGTTTCAAGAATTCTTCTAGTTCTCCTTTAGTCTTCAAATAAAAATTCCCAGAAGCTTTATCTGCACCAAGGGATGAAATAGTTAGAAATTGCTTTACATCATTTTTTAATGCAAAAGTTGCAAAATGCTGAGGATATTTAAAGTCTACTTTTCTGAAAGCCTCTTTACTACCTGCTTTTTTTATAGTGGTACCAATGGTACAGAAAAAATCATCACCAACAACTAAATTTTGATAGGTCTCCGGTTTATCAAAGTCTATAATATGTTGTGTTAATTTGGGATGTGTTTTTCCAGTATCTCTTTTTACAAAAGCGATTACTTTATCGTAGGCTGGACTTTCTAAAAGAATATCCAATAATTGTGAACCAATTAAGCCTGTGCTACCAATAATTAATGCAGTTTTCAAAGGCGAGTTATTTTTTATTTTTTCCGAAATTGTATTTCACTTTTTCTACTACTTGAGTTTTTGAATTTCCTTTAGGGTAATCTTTCTTAGACGGTTTTTTTGTCGCAGATTTTGTTTTTGAAGGAGCTTCATCACCTCTTGACTTTTCTTGATCTTTTGGTTTTGCTTTAAATTCAGGTCTGTCTTTAGATCCTTCCTTTGCAGGTATTTGTGCTTTATGTTTTGCTAAAACGTCATTAGGGTTTTTAGGATTTTCTTTTGTTCCACGCAAGTGGATAACTAAAGCATTTAAGAAATTGCGTAACACTTGGTCACCACATTCCATATAATTTTCATGTTTTTCATCACGAAAAAAAGCACCTAATTCTGATTTAGTAATTCGAAAGTCTACTAATTCCAATATTTCAACTATTTGATCATCACGCAACATTAAGGCAACGCGTAGCTTTTTGAAGATATCGTTATTTGTCATCATATTCTATATTTTTTACAAAGGTACGTTTAAAAAGTAAGTGGTTGTAATTTTAGGTTCAGAATTGGTGTTGGTTCAGAATAGTAATTATTTTGTTTAAATCATCTTCTGTATGATTTGCGGTAAATATAATTCTGTTCAAATCTTTACCGCCGGTAGGATATTTAAAATTAGTAACGATTATATTATTAGCATTGAAGAGTTCGTTTACTCCTTCTATTTCTGGATAGATGACAGGATATTCAGGATTAAATGCAAACGCTTCATTTTTTACCAGATGTTTGTCAATGTAGTTAAGATTATTTTTTAACTTCATATGTTGGCTCTTGTAGATCGTCTCCGCTTCTCCCAATGTTTCAATTAGTGCTGGGCTCATTCCTGCACTTGAAACAAAAGAGGGATTATTCATTATTTGATTAATGAAGGATTGATCAGATGCAATTACACCGCCAGTAACTCCCATTGCTTTTCCCAGTGAAGCAACCATAATTTTTCGTTTGATGTTTTTAAAATCAATAGAGGAAATAATTCCGCATCCGTTATTTCCTAAAACACCTAAAGAATGAGATTCATCAACAACCAAAGTGATTTCCTTGTTAGCTGCAATTAAATCTATAGCGGCTAAATCAACTGCTTTTATCTGAAAGCTGGCAACTGCATCAGTTAAAATTGTTATCCTTTCGTTTTTACTGTCTAGTAAGCGGGGATTTAATTCGTTTTCGATAAAAAACGGTACGCTGTTGGCTACTTTTAGAGCTGTGTGAGTATTTGGAAAGTGAAAGTAAACATCTGTATGAGGGGTAAGCTCTTCTATTACTAATTTTGCGGCAAGCATTCCTGAGGAAACAGTAACTGTAGCTTCGGCATTAATATAGTTTTTTAGAAAATCTTCTCCTTTTTCGTATGCTGTAAGTTGGATGTTAGAATTTCTGGAACTTCCGTAAGCAGAGCCCCAGCGTAGTATGTTTTTAACAATGAGCTGCTGAAATTCTGGGTTGGCAGGCATTCCTAGGTAGGCTGTTCCGCCAAAATATAAATAACTTTCCTTCTCAAACTCAATTATTCTGTCTGGAAATTGATTGATTTTCATTTTAATTATTTTAAAACAACTCCAGTACCATTTCCTTCAGCATAAATAATTTTTCCATTTTTTATGGTGACGCCATTTGCTATATCTTCTGCCAGAAGTAGTGCGCCGTCCATATCAACATAATCTAACTGTGGAAGCAATTGAGCAATGGCTGAAATACCTACTGAGGACTCAGTCATGCATCCTACCATTGTTTTTAAACCCAGTTGCTTTGCTTCTTGAATCATGCGTCTGGCTGGAGTTAGACCGCCACATTTTACTAATTTGATATTTACTCCATGAAAATGGTTATTACATTTAGCAACATCTTCTTCAATAATACAACTTTCATCGGCTATTATTGGTAGAACAGAATGTTTGAAAACTTCCTTATGTCCTTCCCAGTTGTCAGCTTTCATAGGTTGTTCCAAGAATTCGACACCAAGTTTCTTTAAGGCGATTGCATTGTTGATTGTCTCCTCAACTCCCCAGCCGCAGTTAGCATCAATTCTAAAAATGGCATCAGTATGTTTTCGAAGTTCAGTTACAATAGCAAGGTCTTCTTGGGTTCCTAATTTAATTTTATAAATTGGCCACGGCAATTCCTTCATTTTAGAAACCATTTTTTCTATCGACGCAATCCCGATAGTATAATCTGTTAATGGGTTATTCTCTGTAGTATAGTTCCAATATTCATATAATTTTTTTCCTTTTTTCCGTGCATACAAATCATTGTAGGCCATGTCTAAAGCGCATAGAGCAAACATATCCTCTTTTAAGTAAGGATACATTTTGTCCCAAAATTTTTCGGGGGTTTCACCATCGCTTGATTCGATAATACTGCGAATTTTGTTTAAATCTGCCGTCATTACTGGCACTGTAGTGTTGTAATACGGATTTGAAGTTGCTTCACCAAAACCGGAAAAACCTTCACTTTTTAATTCTACAATTAAAGAAGGCTGGAAATCGATTGATTCTCTTGAAATGGTAAACGTGTGTTTTAGTTTTAGGTCGTATGCTCTTATTATTAATTCCATAATTGATTGAAGCTGTAAAATTTTATATAAATCAGTAATAACTAGGTTTTGTAAATATAAGGAATAAGTTAATATCCCAACCATAGAATGGCCTCAGTAAATCCATCACGCCATAATTTTTCATTGTGTTGGCCTCCTTTTATAATTTTCTTTTCATTCAGATTTAAACAATAACACCGCTTTGTATTTAAGAGATATTCCATTTTATTCAATTCTGTGACCATATCTTCACTTTCTTTATCGCCACATAGAAAATAAATTTTGCTTTTTATTTTTTTTGTGTTTTCGGCGAAATCATATATTTTATCTGAAAACCAAAATGAAGGGCTAAAAACGGCCGCTTTTCCAAACACTTGTGGGTATTTCAAAATAGCGTAATAAGAAACTAATCCACCGAGGGAGCTTCCCATAATTAGAGTGTTTTTCTTTTCTGTCTTTGTCCTGTATTTTTGGTCAATTTGAGGTTTTAATGTTTTAACAATAAATTCAAGATAAGCATCGGCATTTCCTCCTCCATATTTTTCATTTTTAAAAGGCGTCAACTCTTCAATGCGTTTATCATTACCATGCTCGATACCTATAACGATGAGCTGTGCGTTGATACTGTCTAGCTTTTCGTCAACATTCCATTCGCCGGCATAGGAAGTTTTTGCATCAAATAAATTCTGCGCGTCGTGCATGTAAACAACAGAATATTTTTTTTTGGAGTTTTTATAATTCTTGGGAAGGTAAACCCAGATTTTTTTTGATGTGTGTAATTGCGGAGCTTCAATCATAAAGGTAGAAACTTGTTTTGAAGCAGTGCTTTCTTGAGCTATTGTGTTAGTTAGTGTAAAAAATAGTGCAAGAAGAAGGAAGAGTCGTTTGGTCATTAAGGTGATTTTTGATTTAGAAGTAATTTCGTAGCTAAAAATAGTGATTATTTTTATAATTTGATTTTGATTGCTATTTAAATCAGGAGTCTTTTATAAATATAGATGGCTAATTCTAAGAAATAAATTAGTCAATCTATAGAGCTTGATTTACTTGTTAGTTTGATTTAGTTCGAATACTATTTTTTAATCTATTGATTTTTATTTCTTTTTCGGTTTGCTAGTTTGATATTTAAATAGTTGATATTGAATAGTTTGTTTTTTTTCTTCTGCAGTTTTTAGTTTGTTTTTGGAATTCTTACATTGCTCAGAATCATTAAGTGGCATAGTTATTGGCTTTAACCAAATAGCTAATAATTAAAATTTTGAAAAATGAAAAATATAAAACTACTCGCAATATTAGGAATTGCCTTTTTTGCCTCAAGTACAATAAATGCACAAGTTTCAGTGGGTGTAAATATTGGATTACCTTCAATAGTTCTATCGGGTCATTATGAGCGTGGATACGAACCACAAAGGCGGACTGTTGAATATCAGCAGGAGCGTGTCATTTACGTAGACAATAGAGATTATGATGAAGATAGATGGTATGATGAAAGAAGATGCGAAGAAAAAAAACATCATGGAAAATGGCATAAAGATAAAAAATATAAAGAAAGAGATCATGATGATAGGTATGATGATTAATTCCCCTTTCAAATAAATAGTAAAAAGAGAACTAATTTGGTTCTCTTTTTTTATTTGTTCGTTTCTCATCATTCGATTGTTGTTCTGATATGAATGTTTAGAATCTAGGGATGTTTTTATAGCTGTCTCTAGGACCTCTGGCTTTTTTTAATGAAATATACTTTGACGAAACAAATGAGTTGATAGTCATCAAAAAAAACAATATAATTAGGATAAATTGTTGAATACCTGCTTGTTTTAGGGTTTTAATTATAAAAGCTATATTTTAGCTAAAAAAAATAATTTGATGAACATGTACGAAGAAAAAAAGAGCTTACTTTTAGAGATGATTGCTTTTTCAACAGTTGACGGTCATTTAGATAAAAAAGAATATGAATTTTTATTTCTAATTGCCAATGAATTGAATATCAAAAAAGGAGGGTTCAATGATATGTGTCATCAAGAATTACCAAAATTGCCTGTGAAGAATGAATCTCAAAGGATTCAACAATTCTATAGATTAGCAGTATTATTGAATAGTGACGCTATCCTGAACGGTAAAGAAAGTACAGCCGTCAAGCAAATTGCAATGCGAATGGGGTTGAATCCAGATGCCGCCAAACGTGTATTGAAAAAAATAGAAAAAGCTCCCAATACTGCTATTCCAATGGATGTATTGTTGAAAATTTTTAAAGAAGAGCACAACTAGGTAAGCTGTTCCTGCAATTTCTTAATTTCATCACGCAATTTAGCAGCTTGCATAAAGTCTAGGTCTTTTGCCGCTTTCTCCATTGATTTTCGTTTTTCGCGAATGCGTTTTTCTATTTCTACTTTTGATAAATATTCTGTTTCAGATTCAGCAGCTGTATTTAAAGTGAGTCCTAATTCGTAATCTGCCAAAGGATTCTTTGTAAAAGCACTTTCAATTTTTTTGTTCAGTGCTTGGGGAACTTGGTTGTTCTCTACATTAAAATTAATTTGTTTCGTTCTGCGGTAGTTCGTTTCGTCAATTGTTTTTTGCATGCTAGAAGTGATTTTATCGGCATACATAATTGCTTTTCCGTTAAGGTTTCTGGCGGCTCGACCGATAGTTTGCGTGAGCGAACGGTGGCTACGCAGAAATCCTTCTTTGTCGGCATCTAAAATGGCTACAAGTGACACTTCTGGTAAATCCAGTCCTTCACGAAGTAAATTTACCCCAATCAAAACGTCAAACAATCCTTTTCGTAGGTCTTGCATGATTTCAATTCGTTCTAAAGTATCAATATCTGAGTGGATATAACGACAACGAATATTGATCTTTGTTAGGTATTTTGCTAATTCCTCTGCCATTCTTTTAGTTAAAGTAGTCACTAAAACTCTTTCGTCAACTTCACTACGCGCATGAATTTCCTCTATTAAATCATCTATTTGGTTTAAACTTGGTCGGATTTCAATTATGGGATCTAACAATCCTGTTGGGCGAATGACTTGTTCTACAACGACACCATCCGTTTTTTGCAATTCATAATCGGCTGGTGTTGCCGAAACATAAATAACTTGGTTTTGCATCGCTTCAAACTCTTCAAACTTCAACGGACGATTATCCATCGCAGCAGGAAGTCGGAAACCATATTCCACTAAGTTTTCTTTTCTACTTCTGTCTCCACCGTACATGGCGCTAACTTGAGAAAGTGTTACGTGACTTTCGTCTACCACCATTAAATAATCTTTAGGGAAATAATCCAATAAACAAAATGGTCTTGTTCCGGGGAGTCTTCCATCCAGATAACGGGAATAGTTCTCAATTCCGGAGCAATAACCCAGTTCTCGAATCATTTCTAAATCAAAATTAGTGCGCTCTTCTAATCGTTTTGCTTCTAAATGTTTTCCAATTTCTTTGAAATAGTCGACTTGCTTAACTAGATCTTGCTGGATTTCCCAAATAGCACCTTGCAGCACATCTGGAGAAGTCACGAACATATTAGCTGGGTAAATCGTCAATTTGTCAAATTTTTCGAGAACTTTAGAATCTTTTGTATCGAAACTTTCAATTTCCTCGATTTCATCACCAAAGAAATGAATGCGATACGCTTCATCTGCATAGCTAGGATAAACATCTACTGTATCGCCTTTTATTCTAAAACTTCCAGGATTAAAATCGGCTTCTGTTCTAGAGTATAAACTTTGTACCAGCTGGTGTAGCAGTTTAGTTCTTGAGATGATTTGTCCCTTCTCAATTGGGATTAAATTTTTCTGAAATTCCACGGGATTACCAATACCGTATAAACACGAAACTGATGCAACTACCAAAATATCTCTTCGTCCGGAAAGCAAGGAAGCCGTAGTAGACATTCGCATTTTTTCAAGCTCTTCATTGATGGATAAATCCTTTTCAATAAAAACTCCAGTAACCGGCATAAATGCTTCGGGTTGATAGTAATCGTAATAGGATACAAAATATTCTACTGCATTATTAGGGAAAAACTGTTTAAATTCTGAATACAGTTGAGCAGCCAACGTTTTATTATGTGCTAAAACTAATGTAGGCCTTTGTACTTCCTGAATAACATTAGCTACGGTAAATGTTTTACCGGAGCCAGTAACTCCTAGTAAAGTTTGGAATTTTTCTCCGTCAATGATACCTTGAGTTAATTTTTCAATGGCTTGTGGCTGGTCGCCTTTGGGCTGATAATCGGATTCTACTTGGAAATTCATTTGTATTAGGGACAATGTTTTAGAATTACAAAGTTACAACGTTTATAATTATTCTAATCGAAAGTTAAAACCAAAAAAAAACCATCATGCTTTGCATGATGGTTTTTAAAAAAACAAAGAAATTTTTATTAGAAACTGAAACTTAATCTAGCAAAAACAAATCTTCCGTTTTGTCCAAATTGAGATGTGTTTCTTGAATATGTAAATTGATTTGCATTTGATAAATCGATTGAATTGTTTGAAGATGTAGTAGGGGAATAAATAACATTTCCGCTAGTGTCAACTCCAGAGGCTCTTTTAGCAATTGTTTGTGGTCCTAAGTTAGCTGTTGGATAAATATCAAAAATATTATTAGCTCCTATAACAACTTTTGTCGAATTAGAAACTTTATACCCTACAGATAAATCAGTAATGATTTTTGCAGCCCATACTGGGTGCTCATTTTCAACTGCTTGGTTATTAACAACAATAGCATTAATAGTTCCGTCTCCATTTGCATCAGCTATGTTTGGATCAGTTACTTCACCAAAGTATACATTTCTCAAGAAGAAATCGAATTTTTTAACTGTCATAGAGTTTGTTAAATTTGCTTTTACTCTTGGTACAGCTTCTTGCAAGTAAACTCTACTAGATTCAGAGAAATATCTGTTTATTTGTCCATTGTCAATTAATATCTGTGAACCGTGTATATCACCTACTTTTTTAGTGTTTGATATAGTTCCAGATAAGTCTGTTTTTAAAGTTAATCCATTTCCAACTTCTGCTTTATGGCTTATTACGATGTCAATACCTTTAGATTCTGTGTCAATAGCATTGGCAAAGAATGTTGCAGCAGTAGCATTAGCATTATCAAATAAAGTGTTTAACTGTGCTGCTGAACTTCCAGCAACAGGAGTTCCTCCTGGTCTAGAAAATTGATCCGTAAGGACCACTCTGTCAGCAATTTTCACAAAATAAGCATCAGCTGTTATAGTCAGTTTTGCTTCAGGTACTTTAGCTGTGAAACCAACACTAGCACTTTTTGATTCTTCTTGTTTCAATTGTGGAATCCCTAATAGTTTTGCAGCAGGTGAATCGTTACTAAATGTTCCTACTTCAAATGGCACACCTCCTACAAATTGTGTAGCAGTTGAGTTAAAGTAGATTTGGTGTAAAGATGGCGCTCTAAATCCTGTAGATACTGCACCACGTAAGTTAATGTTGTCAGTTAATTTATAACGAGTAGCTATTTTATAATTAGTGGTACCACCAAAATCAGAATAGTTTTCATAACGTAATGCTCCGTTTAGCAACCATTTTTCAGTTACATCGTATTCTAAGTCTGCATATACAGCAGCACTATTACGGCCTTTGTCTACAGTGTTTGCCGGTTTGAACCCTGGAAAAACTTGCGCTCCACCAGCTCTTACTGAACCATAAAAATCGGTAGCTTTTAATGTAGCAGCAGTTGTTGCAGTAACAACTGCTCCATTTATATCATATTGATTGTATGAATCTGGTTCACCAGCTGTAATTTGGAAATTTTCATGTCTATATTCTGCTCCAAAAGCAACATTCAATTTGTCAATTTTTCTAGACACATCAAAGTTAGTTGTGTTTTGAGAGAAGGCTAATCCACCAGCATCAAATTCAGTTGAAGATTTTTCTCTCAGTGAAGAATTTAAAGTATTTTCAATATTATAATCGAAACCGTTTCTACCAAACGTGTTACTCAAATCAAAGTTCCATTCTTTAAAGATTTTACCTCTAAGACCAGCTGCAGCAGATACGTCATTTATAGTAGAGTGAATTTCAGGTAAGAAACCATTTGGATATAAGAAGGTATATGTTCTTGATTGATTTGGTTTTCTATAAAAACCTGCAGCTTCACCAGTTCTATGACTTGTTCCTCCAAAAGCGTATACTTCAAGATTCTCGTTAATAGGGTAAGCAGCATTCAAAAAGAACTGTGCGCTTTGTAGTGAAGATTGTCCCACTTTCATGTTGAAAGCACTTCTCTCTAATTTTCTATAAGCTAATTCCCCTGCAGTTGCATCAAAGTTTAATGCAGTTTGCATCTGTCCAATAGTCCCCGCATTCGATATTGCATCTTTTTGTGGCTGCGTAAAATAACTTATTTGCGGTGCATAAGCTTTAATAGCAGTAAGTATTTGTGCAGTATTTGGAGTGTTATTAATATTTCCCCATAATGAATTGATGTTTGTACCTGCTTCTGTAGCTCTTTGTTCAATAGCATTAAAAGCACTGAATAATCCACCAGTTACATCATTTGCTCTACTCGTTTGTCCTCTTAATTGAAAACTTCCAGTAGCGTTGATGAAACTTTTTTCTTTTCCTAGGCTTGTACCGTAATTTAAATCTATTTGTAAATTGTTACCGTCATTACCACCTCTATGGTCATTAGCACCACTAGATAACTGTGTTCCTCCTAGGATATTAATGTCTAATTTATTGGTTGCTTTTTTAACATTTACGTTAATTACACCTGCAATTGCATCTGAACCGTATTGTGCAGAAGCGCCGTCTCTTAAAACTTCGATTTTATCAATTGCAAATGCTGGAATAGCATTTAAATCTGTTCCTACAGACCCTCTTCCTGGAGAACCATTAATATTTACTAAGGAAGAAGTGTGTCTTCTTTTTCCGTTTACCAATACTAAAACTTGGTCTGGACCTAAACCTCTTAATTGAGCTGGGTCAATATGGTCTGTTCCATCAGCTACAGTTGTAGTATTTGATGTAAACGAGGGTGCTACCATATTTAAGATTTGGTTTAAGTTAGCTTGTGGCCCTTGTGACGCAATATCTTTCATGTTAATTACATCGATAGGAACGGCTGATTCCGTAACTGTTCTAGCAGAACTACGTGATCCTAATATGACTACATCTTGAAGTGTTTCACCGCTTTCAGCTAATGATACATTTACCGTGCTTCCAGTAACCTTTATGTTTTTTGATTCAAATCCAATAAAAGTAAATTGTAAAATATCGCCAATGGAAGCAGATATTGTATATTTTCCATCAGCATCAGTCGATGTTCCTTTTGTTGTTCCTTTCACGAGGATTGAGGTTCCTGGTAAGGGTCCTTTTGTGTTGTCAGTTACGACTCCTGTAACTTTAATCTCTTGAGCAGTCAATCCTGCCGAAAAAATTAAGGTTAAAATAAATAATAGTTTTTTCATGGTGTAGTTTGTTTAGTTTGAGCGTCAAATTTACAATTAAAAAAAATAATATGTTATTTAAATGTTAATTATTAATAATAAAGTAATAAAATCTTGTTAATGCGGTGTGATATTGAGTGTTTATTTGTTCTTAAGCCCTTTTTAAATTAAATCAATTTTTTTTTGACTAATTTGTGAATTAGAATTATACCAGTATTTAAATATTTAAAAAATAAAGAACTATTGCTTTATTTTAGACAGATAAAAACGACAAAGCCCTTTTCTCAATGAAAAAGGGCTTTGTCGTTTTTATCTGTTTTTCGCCGCTTTACGGGCTATATTTAATAAGTAACTGTATGATTTAACTATTCAAACTTCCATTGTTTTTGTTGTCCTTCGCTCAAAAAGGTCCAAGCGATTATCCGGCTTGTTTTTTGGCCTTGAGCCATATCAATGGTTTTTATTTCGACAACATTAACCTTGTTTAATGTTTTATAAATACTGGAAAGATGAGACTGTTTTGATACTAAAGTGGTGAACCAAAAACATTGCATCGGATATTTAGCACTTTCGTATATCATTTGTGTAATAAAGCCTAATTCTCCACCTTCACACCATAATTCCGCATTATGTCCTCCAAAATTTAAAACGGGTTTTGTTGCTTTATTTGAAAAATCACGAGATTCTAAATTATTAACTTTTCGCAAAGAGCCCTTTGTTGCTTCTTCTTGTGATTTGTGAAAAGGAGGATTGCAAATCGTAAATGCAAATTTATCTTCAGGTGTAATGATATTTTTAAAAATAAAACGAGCTTCAGTTTGTTGTTGCAGACTTATAAAATCGACTAACTTTGGATTGGCTTCAATTATTTTACTGCAATTCTCAATCGCTTTTTCATCAATATCAGTTCCTACAAAACTCCAGCCGTATTCTACATTTCCAATTACTGGATAGATACAGTTAGCTCCAACGCCAATATCTAAGCCTTGAATAGCATTGCCTTTTGGGATTATGCCATTGTTACTACTAGCTAGTAAATCAGCGATGTAATGGATGTAATCTGCTCTTCCCGGAATAGGAGGGCAAAGATAATTTGCGGGAATATCCCAATTTTGAATATCGTAATAGGTAGCTAATAGCGCTTTATTTAAAGCTTTTACAGCTTCAGGATCACTAAAATCAATCGTTTCTATATCGTGTTCATTTATTGAAACATATGTGTTTAATTCTGAACTATTTGCTATTAAAAGTTTAAAATCGTATCGAAATCGGTGTTGGTTCCTTGGGTGTAGATTTGTTTTCTCAGTATTCTTTTTAGGTGTCATTTTTTTTATTTCAAGGCAAATATAGAGATTTATTTTAAAATCAAGATTTGTAGCAAGTTATGTAAAAAAGTATAGCTTTAGTGATTTACTAAAGATTTGTTTTAGTTTTCTTAGATTAAAAACTAATCAATGCACTCCATCATTAATAAATCACCAGCATCATGTTCTATAGTGACGATTCCATCTTGTAGTACATGGTTACTACTACCGGTGCGATAACCAATGGTTAAGCTATCGTTTTGCAAAGGATAAAATAAATTTTCAGAATGGATGCCAGTTACATGGCCTATTGGAATTAGAGAAATAGGTGTATTTGCAGTGTACCATTTTTCGAATCTTTTTGACAATAAAAAAACTTTTGAATGGTCGTCTAGAATTACAATTTTCAGCTGCTCTCTGTATTGGACAATGGTAGTCAAATTTGTAATGGTGTGATCCGTACGTCTTCCAGTTGCCCAAACTACATTTACAGCAGGGATTTTTCTTTTGATTAAATAATCAAAGGCTTTTTGAAGGTCTGTCTTGTTTTGATCTGGAGTATGCACAATTTCAATAGGATATTGCTTCTCTTTATAGTAATTAGCATCAAAATCGCGGTCAAAATCACCTAGTAGAACATCTACTTTTATATCTAATTTCATGACTCTTTCCATGGCCGAATCTAGCACGATAACTAAAGGAGACCATTCTAGTAATTGCCCTAATAATTCTGGATTACAAGCGGCTCCATTTGCTATGATTAATGCGGGTTCTTGGTCGTCGCGAACAATATGGTGTGATGACATGAAGTATAAATTAAAGGGCAAAGATATAAAAAACAACCTAAAAAATAGTGATTTTCAGGAGCTATTAGTTCGCCAGCGTGCTTTGCTTGCGTCCTGTTCCCGAAGTTTCGGGATGCACTGGCCCTAATCCAAACGACGATCTATTGTATCGTAATCGTTCTTGTATCTATTTCGCCAAGGGAGAAAAATCCTAAAGGATAATTGTCTTTGTCGATTGTGTTTACAATGTTTCCTCTTACAGTTGCAGGTGGCGACTGGAAAGGACCACCGCTATTACCGCCAGAAATAGTTATAAGGATAACGAGATAGTTGTAATATGTTTTTGATATTCCGTAATGCGTTATCTTAACTTCGTCACCAATTTGTAAATCATCTTTTTGCGACAAGCTAAAAAAGCGATTGCCTTGAAAGAAATCATCATCAGTGGCTGATAAATTTTGAAAACGCTCTTCTTTATATGTGTATTGAAAAAGATAGTAATTTATTGCAGCAGGGTCATTAAAAAATGTTTTGATCTGGATTTCATCTTTAGCAATTCCACCTTCATTGTTTTGGGTAACTTCATCAATAGGAGCAACTGATTTCAATGTCTCTGTAGCGCTGTAAATAGTATTGTTTAGTTTCACTGTTAGCGTGTAGATTCCATCAATTACAGGAATAAAGTTAGTACATATGTATTCTCCTGAATTAGCGATTTCTGTAAAAATAAAAGGAACATTGGCACTGTTTTTTACAATTATTTCTGCTCCAGAAACAGTTGGGATTTTATCACTAAAAAAAGAGGTCGTTGTAGACAGTTTTATTTTTTGCTGGCTTCCATCAGTACCTTTTTGCCATTTTATATTGGCTTCGATAACTAAACGAGGCGCTTCGGTATCTAGATCAACTTGGATAACTTCTTCGCAACTACTCATAAAAAAGGTAAAGAGTAGGACTATAGCTAGGTTTATTTTTTTCATTTCGATTAAAATTTAAAATTATAACTCACTGCAGGAACGATTCCGAAAATGGAAGTTTTTACTGCCTCATTTACACCGGTGTCTAAGTTTTGGCTAAAATTAATAGAAGCCGCATTTTTTCTATTGTATAAATTGTAGATACTAAAAACCCATTCTCCTTTCCAGTTTCTGCCTTGATTTGCTGTGGGAGTTAATGTTGCTGAAACATCTAAATGGTGATACGCAGGAAGTCTGTTTTCGTTTCTCAAGCCATAACTCGGAATAACGACACCTAAGTACGTGTATTGTCCTGTAGGATACGTTACCGGTTGCCCCGTTTGTAAAGCAAAATTAGCTCCAAAACTCCATTTGTCATTCTTTTGATATGCTGCTGTTACCGCTAAATTATGCGTTTTGTCATAGGCAGAATTGTACCAATCCCCGTTGTTAATTCCTGATTCTTCTGGAGTTCTTCCTGGAGTTTGCTGCTCTGATTTTGATAAGGTATAAGAAATCCATCCGTTTAATCTTCCTTCGTTTTTACGGAGCATAAGTTCTAGCCCGTACGAACGCATTCTACCATTTAATATTACTTGTTCAATAGCGTCGTTAGCAATTAAATCAGCGCCGTCGATATAATCCAAACGGTTTTTAATTTTTTTGTAATAGGTCTCTACTTCTAGAGAATACATATTATCATTAAAATTTTTAAAATAACCCAAAGCCACTTGATCAGCGAGTTGCGGTTGGATGTATTTGTCGCTTGGCATCCATATATCTAAAGGAGTAGGCGAAGAGGTGTTAGAGATTAGCTGTAAATACTGTGTCATACGATTATAGCTTGCTTTTAGAGCATTATTATCGTTGAATTGGTACGAAACTGCTAATCTAGGTTCTAAGTTGTTGAAACTTTTAATGACTTTGTTTTTATCATAAAATTGAGTTCCTGTAGGAGTTGCCTTTTCATAGATTTGCTGTTCTGTATTAAAAACTACAGGGTTGTTATCTGCGTAAAGATTTAGCGTTGATTCTCCTAGTCTATAAAACATACTGTATCGTAATCCGTAAGTTACCGCAATTTTTTTAGATATTTCATGTTCAGCACTTACATATAGAGCAGGTTCAAAAGCATATTTTTTGTCTAATTGGTCAGGGTTAATTGCCGAATCTGAATCAGTTGGACTAATTCTTCCAGGGTTAAAAGAATAATAAATAGCATTTATACCGTAATTTAGTTTGAATTTATCGGAGATGTAATTCTTGAAATCATACTTGATGTTGTAGTTTTCTATACCTGAATCCCATTTGAAACCAATGAAATCCAAATCTAGCCCATAATAATAATCACTGTAAATCATTGAGAAATTAGAGAATAGTTTATCTGAGAATAAGTGATTCCAACGTAAATTAAGCGTTGTGTTTCCGTAAATGTTAGAGAAGCTATCGTTAATAGAAAAAACATCGCGGCCAAAATAGCCTGAAAAGTATAAATTGTTATTTGGATTTAGTTTATAACTTAATTTGGCATTCAAATCATAGAAATAAGCGGTGTTGTCTTTTGTGCTTTCTGAAAGTTTTAAAAATAAATGGGCATATGAACTGCGACCACCAATTAAGAAGGAACCTTTGTCTTTTACTATTGGGCCTTCTAATAACAATCGACTTGAAATCAGTCCAATTCCACCACTAGCATGAAAAGATTTGCTGTTACCGTCTTTTTGATAGATATCTAAAACGGACGAAGCTCTACCTCCAAAATTTGCCGGAATACCTCCTTTGTATAATTTCAAATCTTTGATAGCATCAGGGTTAAAGACAGAGAAAAAACCAAAAACATGCGATGAGTTAAAAATAGTTGCTTCGTCTAATAAAATTAAGTTTTGATCAGCGCCACCACCACGCACGTTAAATCCTGAAGCGCCTTCGCCAGCATTAGTAACTCCTGGAAGCAGTAAAAGTGATTTTATTACATCAACCTCACCTAATACAACAGGCATCTTTTTTATAGAGGAAATCGAAAGTCTATTTACGCTCATCTCTGGCGATCTAATATTGCTGCTTTTATTCGTGTCTTTGATGACTACTTCTCGCAACATTTCGCCACTTTCAGATAGACCGAAGTTCATTTTTGTACTTTCAGATAATTCGATTTGTTCAGATACAGTCTGAAATCCAATATAGCTAATTAAGACCGTGTAATTAGCGGCAGGAAGTGTTATCGAATAAAAGCCATATTCATTTGTTGTGGTACTGGACTTAATTTCAGGAATGTAAATATTTACACCTATTAGTGTTTCGTTATTTTTTATATCTGTCACTGTACCACTAAGTGTAAATTTCTCTTGGGAATAGCAGGAGAGTGTAAATAAGAATCCGACAATTAGGATTATGATTTTCTTGTGAAACATATTGTTTATTTAGAGTTACAAATTTGGTCTAACGGTAAGTAAAATGCTATTAAACAAAGGTTAAAAAAATATTAATAATAAAAAAGACAACCGTTGCTGGTTGTCTTTTAAAATAGTGTAATAAAAATTAATTAAGCAATTTTAGCTAAAATAGCATTAAATGTTTCGCTAGGACGCATTGCTTTGCTTGTTAATTCAGGATTAGGCTGGTAATAACCACCAATATCCTGAGGTTTTCCTTGAGTTCCAATTAATTCAGAATTAATTTTTGTTTCGTTTTCTTCCAGTTCTTTTGCGATAGGAGCAAATGTAGCTTGTAATTTAGTGTCTTTGGTTTGAGCTGCTAGAGCCTCTGCCCAATACATTGCTAAATAGAAATGAGAACCACGGTTGTCTATTTGTCCAATTCTACGAGCTGGAGATTTATCGTTTTGTAAAAACTTCTCTGTGGCTTGATCTAATGCTTCAGATATAACCAATGCTTTTGGATTATTATAAACAGAACCTAGATGTTCTAATGAAACGGCTAAGGCCAAGAACTCTCCAAGAGAATCCCAACGTAGATATCCTTCAGATGTGAATTGTTCAACGTGTTTTGGAGCAGATCCACCAGCACCTGTTTCAAATAAACCACCACCATTCATTAATGGAACGATTGATAACATTTTAGCGGAAGTTCCTAATTCCAGGATAGGAAATAAATCAGTAAGATAATCACGCAATACGTTTCCAGTTACTGAGATCGTATCTAATCCTGCTTTAGTTCTTTCTAATGTAAAATTAGTAGCTTCAATTGGGTTTAAAATACGTATATCTAAACCAGTTGTATCGTGATCTTTTAAATATTTCTCTACTTTTTCAATTACTTTTCTATCATGTGCTCTGTTTTCGTCCAACCAGAATATAGTAGGTACGTCTGTAGCACGAGCTCTGTTTACAGCTAGTTTTACCCAGTCCTGAATCGGAGCGTCTTTTGCCTGACACATTCTGAAGATGTCTTTTTCTTCAACAGATTGTTCCATTAAAACGTTTCCTTTTGTATCTGTAACACGAACAACGCCGTCTCCAGTCATTTGGAATGTTTTATCATGTGATCCGTACTCTTCTGCTTTTTGTGCCATCAAACCTACGTTTGGAACACTTCCCATTGTTGTTGGGTCAAAAGCACCGTTCTTTTTACAGAAATCAATAGTTGCTTCATAAACACCAGAATAGCAACGGTCCGGAATCAAAGCAATAGTGTCTTGTAATTTTCCTGCAGCATTCCACATTTGTCCAGAAGTACGAATCATTGCAGGCATAGAAGCGTCTACAATTACATCTGAGGGAACGTGAAGGTTTGTAATTCCTTTATCTGAATTTACCATGGCTAAACCAGGCCCATTTTCAATTGCTTGAGTAATTGCAGCTTCTACTTCAGCTTGTTGCGGCTGACCTGCAATTTTTGCATAAACATCTCCTAATCCATTTCTGGTATCAATGTTTAATTGAGTAAATAGAGTTTTATATTTTTCAAATACGTCTTTGAAAAAAACTTCAACTATGGCTCCAAAAATAATTGGATCTGAAATTTTCATCATTGTTGCTTTCAAGTGTACAGAAAGCAATACGTTTTCTTTTTTAGCTTCTGCAATTGCATTGGCTACAAAGTTTTTTAATGCCTTTAAGTTCATCACTGAACTATCGATTATTTCTCCGGCTTTTAATGGAGTGCTCGCTTTTAAAACAGTAGTCGTTCCATCTTTTCCTACGAATTCAATTTTTACGTCAGTAGCTCCTGGAACTGTTATGGATTTTTCACTTCCGTAAAAGTCACCATTTTTCATTGCCTCTACTTTTGTTTTTGAATCTGCAGACCATGCTCCCATGGAGTGAGGATGTGCTTTTGCAAAGTTTTTAACCGCTTTTGGTGCTCTACGATCAGAATTTCCTTCACGTAAAACTGGGTTTACTGCTGAGCCTAATACTTTTGAATATTTAGCCTTAATTTCCTTTTCTGCGTCGCTTTTTGGGTCTTCAGGGAAGTTTGGTATTTTGTAACCATGTTTTTGTAATTCAGCAATAGCCTCTTTTAACTGAGGGACAGATGCAGAAATATTTGGTAATTTAATAATGTTTGCTTCAGGCGAGTTGGCTAGTTTTCCAAGTTCAGATAAAGCATCTTCCACTTTTTGGTCTTCATTTAAAAACTCAGGGAAGTGAGCTAAAATTCTTGAGGCTAGTGAAATGTCTTTCGTTTCAATTTCAATGCCTGCTGTTGCAGTGAATGCTTGTACAATTGGTAAAAAAGAATAAGTTGCCAACAAAGGCGCCTCATCAGTCAAGGTGTAAACAATCTTTGATTTCTGTGTCATTTTTTTATTTTTATAATCGTATCCTCCCTAAGTAGGATGTCAAATGTATGGTCTGCTTAAAATTAAGCGTAGCAAATATAAGGAAATCAGACTGAAAAGAGGCTCGGTTTGATACAGAAATATATGATTTTTCAGATAACTAACGCGTTCGTCTAAAAATGTTATTTTTATTAATGATTGTGACTGGGCTTGTTATTAAAAAATAAGCATAAAAAAAGTCCCGATTCCGAATATTCGGAATGGGACTTTTATGATAAAGAGATATTTTACTATCTTCTTTTGTCTTTAATTTTTGCTTTTTTACCAGTAAGTTCTCTGAAGTAGAAAATTCTAGCTCTACGAACTGCACCTTTTTTGTTGATTTCAACTTTTTGTAAAGCTGGCAAGTTTACAGGGAAGATACGCTCAACACCTACAGCACCAGACATTTTACGAATAGTAAAAGTTTCTGTGTTACCAGAACCTCTTCTTTGGATAACAACTCCTTTGAAAAACTGTGTTCTAGTTTTTTCACCCTCTTTAATTTCGTAGTATACAGTGATAGTATCACCAGCTCCGAATACAGGGAAATCTTTTCTAGCTACTAATTCGTCTTGAACGAATTTCATTAAATCTGCCATGATAATTTTAATTATGGTTTTTTATCAAATCAACATTCACGGATCTCGCCAGAGGTTGGTCTAAAGTGACCGCAAAAGTAGAAAATTATTTTGAATTATAAATTATAAATTTCGAATTATTTAAAGCCTTATTCTGAGTCGTTTAAAATTTAAAATTCAACATTTAAAATAATTATTCTTCTAATAAATCTGGACGACGATTCTTAGTATGTTCATACGCCATGTCTTCGCGCCATTTGTCAATTTTAGCAAAATTACCGCTGGTTAGTACTTCAGGAACCTTCCATCCTTTATAGTCTGAAGGTCGTGTATATATAGGTCCAGATAATAAACCATCTTGAAAACTATCTGTTAATGCTGAGGTTTCATCACTCAAAACACCCGGAATCAATCGGATTAAGGCATCTGATAACACTAACGCACCTAATTCTCCTCCTGATAAAACATAATCACCTATAGAAATTTCTTTAGTAATGAAATGGTCACGCACGCGTTGATCCACTCCTTTATAATGACCGCATAAGATGATAATATTCTCATACATGGACATGGTGTTTGCCATTTTCTGGTTTAACGTTTCTCCATCAGGCGACATATAAATGATCTCGTCGTAAGTTCTTTCACTTTTCAAATGTGTGATACAAGCGTCGATCGGTTGAACTGTCATTACCATGCCGGCACCACCGCCATAAGGGTAATCATCAACACTTTTTTGTCTGTTGGTTGTGTAGTCGCGTAGATTATGAAAATGTACCTCCACTAATCCTTTGTCAATAGCACGTTTCATAATGGAAGCCTCAAACGGACTTCTTAATAATTCAGGTAAAACGGTAACAATATCAATTCGCATGATTTTATATCTTAGTTTGAAAGCGCAAAGGTACAAAGTTTTTTAGGAGTTATCTGGCTTCATTTTATCAATGAATGAACCTTTTAACTAATATTTTCGGACTAAAACATTAACAGCTGTTAACTTTCTGAGGTGCTTTTTTTTATTTACTTTTATCAAAATTAATAATCAATTTATGAAAATTTTATCAAACTTAATTTTATCAAGCGCTATGCTTGTTATGGTTACGTCTTTACAATCGATTAATGCTCAAAATAAATCAGTAAAAATGACCAATCCATTATTACAAAAAAGTGCGTTGCAGTACCAAGCTCCCGCTTTTAATTTAATAAAAGACGCACATTTTAAACCTGCTTTTGAATATGGTCTAGCGGTTCACGACAAGGAAATAGTAGCAATTGCAGATAACCCTGCTAAAGCTACTTTTCAAAACACCGTATTGGCTTTAGAAACTTCGGGAGTAGATTTAAAAAGAGCAGCTAGCGTTTTTTATAACTTGACAGGTTCTAATACCAACCCAACATTGCAAGCGCTACAAGCAGAATATGCACCTGTATTTTCAGCGCATAGCGATAAAATGTACTTGAATTCTAAGTTGTACAAACGTTTTAAAGCAGTTGATTTGAATGCTCTTAAAGGAGAAGATAAAAAACTAACGCAGTACTATTTGCAAGAATTTGAATTGGCAGGAGCTAATTTATCTGATTCTGACAAAGGAAAAATGAAAAAAATCAATGAGGAGTTGGCTAGTTTAGGAACTCTTTTTGGAAACAAATTATTAACCGCTCGTAAAAACGGGGCTATACTTTTTGATAATGTAGCAGATTTAGATGGATTGAGCGCTAATGATCTTGCTGCTGCAAAAGTGAAAGCGACTGAAGCTGGTCATGACGGACAGTATTTAATAGGATTGCAAAACACAACGCAACAGCCTTTATTGCAAAGTTTAACTAACAGAGCAACTAGAGAAAAAATATTTAAATCGTCTTGGACTCGTGCCGAAAAGAATGATGATGGGGATACTCGTGAGGTATTAGAAAAAATGGCCAGATTGCGTTTGCAAAAAGCCAACTTGATGGGGAAAAAGAATTTTGCTGAGTGGAAATTGCAAGATCAAATGGCACAAACGCCAGAGAGAGCAATGAACTTATTAGCAAAAATCGCTGGGCCAGCAGCTGCTAAAGCAAAAGTAGAAGCTAAAGAAATTCAAGATTTGATCGATTCTCAAAATGGTGGATTTAAATTAGAGCCATGGGATTGGAATTTTTATTCAGAGCAAGTTCGTAAAGCCAAATATGATTTGGACGAAAGTCAAGTAAAGCCATACTTTGAATTGACTACAGTTCTTGAAAAAGGAGTGTTTTTTGCAGCCAAAAAAATGTACGGAATCACATTTAAACAACGAAAAGATTTACCAGTTTATCATCCAGATGTAGTGGCTTACGAAGTTTTTGATAATGACGGTACATCAATCGCAATCTACTATTTAGATTTCTACACTAGAGACAATAAAAATGGTGGTGCCTGGATGAATAATTTTGTGGATCAATCACATTATTTAAAACAAAAACCAGTTATTGTAAACGTGTATAACTTTGCAAAACCAGTAAACGGAAACCCATCTTTGATTAGTTTTGACGATGTAACGACTATGTTCCATGAATTTGGTCATACTTTACATGGCTTATTTGCTAATCAAAATTACACCAGCCTTTCTGGAACATCAGTGCCTCGTGATTTTGTTGAGTTCCCTTCTCAAATCAATGAGCACGCTGCTTTAGATCCTGAAGTATTGAAAAATTACGCGATTCACTACAAAACAAAAGAAGTGATTCCTCAGGAATTAATTGACAAAATTAAAAAAGCAGAAACCTTCAATAAAGGATATGATGTAACGGAACTTTTAGCAGCATCGACCTTAGATATGAATTGGCATAGTGTAGAGAACGAAGCCAATTTTAAACCTACTTTAATTTTCGAAAAAGAAGCGCTTGAAAAATACGGACTTTTAGTTAACGAAGTACCTACAAGATACCATACTCCTTATTTTGCACACATTTGGTCTGGCGGTTACTCTGCTGGATATTACGCTTATACTTGGTCAAAAACGTTAGATTACAATGTATATGACTGGATGAATGCTAACGGTGGTTTAACTAGAGAGAACTCTGAGCGTTTTAGAAAATACATTTTATCAGTAGGGAATAGTGTAGATTTAAACGAAGCTTTCAAAGAATTTATAGGTCACGATATGGAAATCGAACCGTACTTAAGAAACGCCGGACTTTTAGAAAAAGAATAACTATTATTATACTAAAAAATGACATTCGTAAAGGATGTCATTTTTTTTTGGAGCAATTTCCAGCTGTCCACTCTATCTATTGTGCCGAACACCGGCACAATAGGATGCCGTTTCCATCTGGGCTAGCGTATGTAATTACGTTTAAGTTTTACTTTCCAAATTGTAAAGTTTCCTTAATATTTTTCATACAAAACTCTTTATACCTAAATTTACAATTCTAATAAAAAAACACTTAAAATGAAATTCAAACTTTTGATAGGACTCTTTTTTATAACGCTAGGGTCTTTTGCACAACAAGAAGAACTAAAATGGTTAGATATTAATTTAAGTAATTATGAATATCCTTATCCGGTGCATTTTATCACTTTAAATGTGCAGCAACAAGAACTCAAAATGGAGTACATGGATGTGAAACCCGATAATTATAATGGAAAAAATGTACTGCTTCTTCATGGGAAAAATTTCAACGGTGCCTATTGGAAAACAACCATTGACGCTTTGACGAAAAAAGGATTTCGTGTTATTGTTCCTGACCAAATAGGTTTTGGGAAATCTACAAAACCAGATAATTTTCAATATACTTTTCAGCAACTGGCACAAAACACAAAACAGATTCTAGATTCTCTTGGAATTCAAAAAACAGCCGTTTTAGGACATTCTATGGGCGGAATGGTAGCCACGCGTTTTGCATTGATGTATCCTGAGATTACGGAGAAATTGATTCTAGAAAATCCAATAGGTTTAGAAGATTGGAAACTTAAAGTGCCTTATCAAACAGTGGATTGGTGGTATCAAAATGAATTGAAACAGAGTTATGCTGGAATTAAAAAATACCAATTAGACAGTTATTACGATGGGAAATGGAAACCAGAATATGATGAATGGGTAAATCTATTAGCAGGTTGGACTCTAAATTCTGATTTTAAGAAAATAGCTTGGAATTCGGCTCTAACGTATGATATGATTTTTACACAGCCGGTCGTTTATGAATTCCAAAACATAAAAGCTCCAACACTTTTAATCATTGGAACAAGAGATAGAACCGCTTTAGGGAAACCATTAGTAAGCAAAGAGGTGCAAAGTACAATGGGATTATACGCTGTTCTGGGAAAAGAAACGCAAAAGAAAATACCAAATTCAAAACTAGTCGAAATTCCGAATATTGGACACATGCCACATATTGAAAGTTTTGATAAATTTATACAACCACTAACAGCGTTTTTAGAAAAATAAAAAACAGCAGCCTTACGACCAGAATCGGGAAATGTTGTAACATTTTCGCTAAAAATTGATAAACAATAAAGGCAGATGTAATAGTACATTTGTACAATTAATAAACAAATATAAAAATGAGCACAGAAAATAATACAATAGGTTTACAAGCCACTTTAGATAACGCAAAAAACGCATGGGAAGCAAAAGCACCTGAGAGAACTAAAGAAATATATGCAGAAGGAATTGCTGATGTAACACGCCAGAATATTGTTTTAAACGCCAAGAAAAATGATGATATAGCACCTAACTTTAGCCTTACCAACGCTACAGGAAAAGAAGTGCAATTAAGTGATTATCTAAAAAAAGGACCTGTTGTTTTAACATGGTATCGCGGTGGATGGTGTCCTTATTGCAACATGACGTTACATTATTTACAAGAGCAATTGCCCAATATTCAATTAAAAGGAGCTAATTTATTGGCATTAACACCTGAGTTGCCTGACAAATCAATGTCTACTACTGAAAAACACCAACTAAAATTTGAAGTGTTAAGTGATGTAGGAAACAAAGTGGCTAAGGAATATGGTATCGTTTTTAAATTAACTGATGATGTAGCTGAATCTTATCAAAAAGGATTTGATTTACATGGTTATAACGGTGATGAATCAGATGAATTACCTTTGGCGGCTACTTATGTAATTGATCAAGAAGGGAAAATTGTTTACACTTTTTTAGATGCTGAATATAGAAACAGAGCTGAAGCCGATGATATTTTGGCGGCACTTGATGCTATTCAAAAATAGTTAAAGCAAGCCTTTATTTAATACCCTCAAAAGAGAAAATCTTCTGAGGGTATTTTTAATTAATAGCTTTATTTTTTGTTTGAAATTTAGCTTTTGTTTAAAACAATAATCTAGAAACCCAACGTATTTTTGCGCGATGAATTTATCAAAAAAGAATGTCTTGTTTATGGCGGCGGCCACGGGACTTATAGTAGCTAATTTATATTATTGCCAACCCTTAATCGTTTTAATCGCAGATGAGTTTAAAATACCTCACGCCGATGCAGGAACAATAACCTATCTTACGCAAGCTGGGTATGCTATTGGGTTGTTTTTTATGGTTCCGCTAGGAGATAAAATAGAACGAAAGACTCAAATATTATACACCACTTTTGCTTCTGTAATTGCTTTGATTATTGCGGCTACAGCACAAAGTTACCTGATATTAGAAATTGCTTCACTATTAATCGGAATCACATCTATTGTTCCGCAACTTATCTTGCCTCTGGCAGCGTCATTAAGCGCACCCGAAGAACGCGGTAAAGTGGTAGGAACCATCATGAGCGGACTCTTAGTTGGGATCTTGTTATCAAGAACATTAAGTGGTTTTATTGGCGAAGTGCTAGGATGGCGCGCCATGTTTTGGATTGCATCAGGACTTTGTCTCCTTTTATTTTTTATGATTAAAAAACAATTTCCTTATAACAAACCTGTTTTCAATGGTTCGTATGGCCAACTTATTGGTTCGCTTTTTACTTTAATTAAAGAGCAACCTTTACTGCGTGAAGCTACTTTAATTAATGTATTTAG
Source organism: Flavobacterium sp. Arc3 (assembly GCF_041431375.1). NCBI lineage: Bacteria > Pseudomonadati > Bacteroidota > Flavobacteriia > Flavobacteriales > Flavobacteriaceae > Flavobacterium > Flavobacterium sp. Arc3. Next base: position 34,913 of record NZ_JASMRI010000003.1, read on the forward strand.
TTTTGCACAATTTGGTGCTTTCTGGACGACAATGGTTTTATTACTTTCGGCAGAACCTTTCAATTTTAATAGTGCTACAATTGGATTATTTGGTATTGTAGGTGCTTCAGGAGCTTTGGCAGCACCTTTGGTGGGGAAACTTGGCGATAAAGGAAGTTCCAGAGTAGCGGTAGGGTATGGATGTCTGCTAATCGCTTTGAGTTTTATCGTTTTCTACTTCTCAGGAGCGAGTGTTGTTGGGATAGTTATAGGTATAGTTCTAATTGATATTGGTTTGCAAGGCGTGCATATTTCAAATCAAACCCGTGTGTATTCCATAGTTCCCGAAGCTAGAAATCGTATGAATACCGTATTTATGTCTTTTAGCTTTTTAGGAACAGCAGCAGGATCTGCCTTTGGATTGTTTTTATGGCAATTGGGTGGCTGGCATGCGGTAGCATTAGGATGTTTACTGTTGTCAGGATTAGCGTTGTCAGTGTATGCCTATACCTATAAATCAAAAGGGAAAGCTTTAGAAAGAATCAATGAATAAAAAATTAATTCGTAAATTTGCAATTCAATAAAAATAAATAAAGATGGAAAACGGAATATACGCTAAATTCAACACTGCAAAAGGAGCGATTTTAGTAAAATTACAGCATGAATTAACTCCAGGAACAGTAGGGAATTTTGTTGCTCTTGCTGAAGGAAATATGGAAAATAAAATTAAGCCTCAAGGACAAAAATTCTATGATGGTTTAAATTTTCATAGAGTAATCCCTGATTTTATGGTTCAAGGAGGATGTCCTCAAGGAACTGGAACAGGAGATCCAGGGTACAAATTTGATGATGAATTTCACAAAGATTTACGTCACAATGCACCTGGTGTATTGTCTATGGCAAATTCTGGTCCCGGTTCAAATGGATCTCAGTTTTTTATCACTCACGTTGCAACACCTTGGTTAGATGATAAACACACCGTTTTTGGAAATGTAATCGAAGGACAAGACGTGGTAGATGCTATCGCTCAAGGTGATGCTTTAGATTCAGTTGAAATCATTAGAGTAGGTGAAGAAGCTAAAAACTGGAATGCTATCGAAGCGTTTGTAGGTTTAAAAGGAGCTCGTTTGAAAAAACAAGCAGCTTTAAAAGCAGAATCAGAAGCAAAAATGGAAACATTAGCGGCAGGTTTTGAAAAAACAGAAAGTGGATTGCGTTACCAATTCATCCAAAGAGGGGATGGAAAACAAGCTGAAGCTGGTAAAACAGTTGCTGTTCACTACGAAGGATCGTTAGAAAACGGAAAAGTTTTTGATTCTTCTTACCCAAGAAAAAAACCAATCGAATTCAAATTAGGGCAAGGACAAGTTATCGAAGGATGGGACGAAGGTATTGCTTTATTGAAAGTAGGAGACAAAGCTCGTTTTGTAATTCCTTCTGATTTAGGATACGGACCAGCAGGAGCAGGAGGAGTTATTCCACCAAATGCTACTTTGATTTTTGACGTTGAATTAATGGACGTTAAATAGTATTTAGTATTTAATGATCATTTTTTTCAGTGATCAGTTTATATAATTAAAAATCCCATCTCGTTTTAAACGAGAGGGGATTTTTTTATGCGATATAATATTTTTATTCGTCTGTTTGTAATGATTAACGGCTTGTAAAACAAAATTGCTACGAAGTATCACAATACTTTTCTAATATATTTAAATCCGTTTATTTTGAGAATTTCCATGTCAAAAATGGAAGTAGTGACTATGCATTTTTATTTTTCTCTAACCTTTAACCTCTAACCTTACTTCCATTTTATACTACACCCAATACTCGGTTTCTGTTCTGGATTCATCGTACGGTTGTAAACAACGCTGTCAATTGCCCCACGTAAATCGCTACCACTAAGAGGAATTCCGTTTCCGGGTCTGCTGTCATCCATTTGTCCGCGATAGACTAATTTGTCCTGGCTGTCATATAAAAAGAAATCAGGAGTACAGGCAGCATGATACCCTTTAGCTACTTCCTGTGTTTCATCGTATAAGTAAGGAAATTCAAAATTATTTTCGAAAGCAAATTCTGTCATGAGTTCTGGTGCATCCTGTGGATAATTGACTATGTCGTTACTAGAAATGGCAATAATACCAAGTCCTTGTACCTGATAGTCATTAGCAATCATAACGACTTCTTCGATTACATGAAGTACAAACGGACAATGGTTACATATAAATAGTACTAAGGTTCCTTTTTCACCTTTTAAATCAGCAAAAGAAAATGACTCCGTAGTAGACTTCATGTCTTTCAGATAAAATTCTGGAGCTTTCGTCCCTAGTGGGGTCATATTTGATGGAGTTCTTGACATTGACTTTATTTGTTTAAAGTTTCAGGCTTAAAGTTAAGAAAAAAGGTTTGCTTTTAGTCTGAAATGATTATTTTTAGTTCTCGTAACTCATTGGAATAAAACCATAATTGAAGATGGAGAATAATTTAAGTTGGCAAGAATTTGAAAGAGTAGCAATGCATGTGGGCACCATCTTGGAAGTTAGTGATTTCCCCGAGGCGCGGAAACCAGCTTACCAACTCACAATTGATTTTGGAGAGGCTATTGGAATCAAAAAAACTTCGGCACAAATTACTAAACGCTACGCCAAGTCTAATTTACTCGACCGTCAAATTGTTGCCGTCATTAATTTTCCAAAAAAGCAAATTGGCAAGTTTATGAGTGAATGCCTCGTGCTTGGGGCAGTCGGAGAAGAAGGAGATGTTATTCTACTGGCTCCCGACTTTAAAATTAAAAATGGACTTCGAATCGGTTAAGAGGTATACTTTTTTCTTCGGATTGATGTTTTTAAAATACGTATCAAATCTCATACTATTGACCTCAATTAATACGTATCATTTTAATAATTAAAATGTTAATGTATTATTAATCAGTGTTTTAATTTAAAATTTATCGTAGATTTACTTTAGACTTAATTACGCGCCTATTCTTTTTGCTCCATCGACTTTTTACGCCAAATTAACTTTTGATTGCGAAGACATTATTACTTAGTATAAAAATGGCGGCTATGAAAATATTGCATTTATATGTAGTGCTAATTATCACCCATAGCCTAGAGGACCTACACTTTTTACGCTTCTTAAATTAATTTAAAAAACACCTAATTAGGAATTTAAATATTTAGAAAAGTATGGAAAAGATTGAATCAAAGTATACAGCGCCTGGGATTTTAGATGTGAGAAAGTTAATTCTTGATAATTCAATAGAGTTAAATGAAGAAAGTGATTTGGATAAACTGATTGAAAAAATTGGTGATGCTAAATATGTACTATTAGGAGAAGCTTCTCATGGCACCCACGAATATTATACTTTGCGGATGAAAATCAGTAAAAAATTAATAGAAAAGAAAGGGTTTTCATTTATTGCGGTAGAAGGGGATTGGCCAGACTGCTATAACCTGAACCGATATGTAAAAAATTATCCTGATTCAGGCGACTCGGCTCTAGCTGTTCTCCACTGTTTTAATAGATGGCCAACTTGGATGTGGGCTAATTGGGGAACTGTTGCATTGGCTGAGTGGCTAAGGGAACATAATGACAATTATTCTAAGGCAGATAAAGTGGGGTTTTATGGTTTAGATGTTTATAGTCTTTGGGAGTCTTTTGATGAGATTATTAAGTATTTAGAAGAAAAAGATCCCGCAACAAAAAAGGCTGCGATGGCTGCCTTAAAATGTTTTGAACCTTACAACAGAGGAGAAGGACAAGAATATGCACGGGCGGCACGAATGGTATCATTGTCTTGCGAAGATGAAGTAGTTAATCTGTTGACAAAAATAAGAAGAGAAATTGCAACGTATAGTGGAGATCCTGAAGATGCCATGAATATTAAACAAAATGCGGAAGTGATTGTTAATGCAGAACGCTATTATCGTGCGATGGTAACTGCGGGGCCTAAATCTTGGAATATTCGGGATCGTCATATGGTTCATACTTTAGAAAATCTTATGGAGTTTTATGGCGCAGGCGCTAAGGGTATCATTTGGGAACACAACACCCATATTGGTGATGCAAGAGCTACGGATATGGTAAATGATGGAACAGTAAATGTGGGCCAAATCATAAATGAAGAACACAAGCCAGAAGAGGTGTTTTCTGTGGGCTTCGGTTCTTATCAAGGGACTGTTATCGCGGGCCGGGAATGGGGCGATGTGATGCAAGTAATGAAAATTCCGGAAGCGGTAAAGCACAGTTGGGAATATGAATTGCACAAACTCGAGGCTAGAGACAGAATCGTATTTATGAACGATGAAATGAAAGATAAACTTGGGGAACGTGAATTTGGCCATCGGGCCATCGGAGTTGTATATCGCCCTAAATACGAGCATTTTGGTAATTATGTTCGGTCTAAAATCCCATATCGATATAACGCCTTCATTTATTTAGACGAAACTACGGCACTGCATCCACTTCACATAAAACCCGATGGAAGTCAAATGCCAGAAACATTCCCATTTGGAGTATAAAATAGAAACAAGGAAATAAATCTAAAAATTGATTACAATGGAAAAGCAAAAAATGATTGAGGTACTGCAATTTTGTGCTGCACAATGCACACATTGTTATGATGCATGCCAATTAGAAAAGGAAATGGATATGAGTGCTTGTATGATGCACGATCAGGATTGTGCTGACTTATGTCGTTTGACAGCCCAAGTATTGGACCGGAAATCAGAGAATATAGATATCTTTTTAAAAGTTTGTTTAGTAATGTGCGAAAGATGTGCCTCTGAGTGCGAGAAACACCCACAAATGGAACACTGTAAAAAATGCGCTGAGGCCTGTCGTAAATGTGCAGATATGTGTCATGAATATGAAGTGGCGCATAGAGAGTAGCATTGTGATTTTAAAGAGGATACTTTGATACTTTAGCTATAAAACCGGAATAACTTTGCGACCATATTAAGAAAAGAACTTTTGGGAGTAATTAAGCGACCTATTCTTTCTATGCAGGTTAGGTATGCTTGTGTAACAACTAAGCCAAATTTTATAGAAAATGGAATAGCTACTTTTTAAGAAGGTAGCTATTTTTTATTTTTAATGTAGGCTTATTACCTTTGTAATGTGCCATTTGGTGTTTTTATACTGCCACATTATTATAAATTTACTTGCTTTGGATGAAGTTCCAGCGGGCTCCTGATTATTGTAGAATTTATGCAATCCTATTTCTACAGCACCGTAATCTTTGATAGGATATACTTCAACACTTCCTTTTACTAATTCTCTGGTTACTTTACCGCAAATATTTCTTTTTGTAGCGTCTAGAAGTTCTTGTTTTGAGGTCATCAATCCTCCTTTGTCATGATAAAACTCTAGGCTGTCGGCATAGATTGCTGCTTGCGTATCCATATCACAGTTGTTGTAGGCGTGAAAAAAAGTACTGTCCATATCCACTATTTCATTGTACAGCACTTGGTCATCTATAATATAAGGATAGTCTTGTTCGTGGATCGGAATTTTCTTTGAAGAGCAAGAAGAAAGAAAAAGGACAATTATTAAGGAAGGAAAAAGGAACGCATTTATGTTTTTCATAACTTCAAAGTATTTATTGTTTCATATATTTTAGCAGTATCGAATGTAGAAAAAAACAAGTTATTGTAAAAAAAAGTAGGCGCAACCACTGGTTAATTAGTGTTTTACTCTTCCTTCTTTATAATGTTCCAAAAACTGATTTTTCTCCTCGTTTCAAAGCCTAACTTTTCATATAGTTTGATAGCACCTATATTTTTTTCATATACATGTAAGAATGCTGTTTTATTTTGATTCAAAATAGCATTAACAGTATGGGCTACTAGCTGTTTTGCGTATCCTTTTCCAATGTAATCAGGATGAGTAATTACAGCACTGACTTCAATAAAATCATTCATTTGCATTCGTTCTCCAGTAACAGCGACTAGTTGACTGTCTTTGAAAATCCCATAATAGTTACCTAATGTGGCTGTTTTAGATTTGAAATATTCAGGATACACTATTTTGACTAATCCAAGAAGGGCCTCTCTGTGACTTTCTTCTAGCTTTACAATAGAATCGCTAATCGGAATTGTTATTGGTTCCCTAACAATCATTTGTAGACAAACCAATTCATTTTCTATTTTTAAAGTATTGGGGATTTCTGGCTTTTCGCCAACAATAAAAAAATTAGCAGATAATTTAGAATAGTGAGCAATCGCGTTGGAACTCGTCTTGGTATCTAGTGCCGCTCCAAAGGGACAATATTCAGGATCGTAAAACTGAGTGTCTTCATAGTTTATTGCTTGTTTTTCATGGCTTTCTGATAAGGAATACCAAACAGGATTGTCTAGTTTATATTCTTCGTTCCTGGTTTGATTATTCAATTGGCAAACTTTCGTTTTGTCCCCATTCTGTCCATGAACCATCATAAACAGCTTTTGGGTTCGTATCTCCAATAAGTTCGTAGGCTATCAAATCAATACAAGCCGTTACTCCAGAGCCACAGCTAAAGTATAAAGCAGTATTTTGTTTTGGCAGTATTTTTGTCAATTCTTCTTTGGATAGAAATTTTCCTTCACTTAATAAATTAGAGTATGGAATGTTAATTGATCCGGGAATATGTCCACTGCGTAGTCCGGCTCTTGGTTCTTTAGTTTCTCCCAAGTAACGATCACTAGAACGCGCGTCAATCAAAACTGCTTCTTTTGAATCTATATTTCCTAAAATTTGCGCTGTGGTTTTTACCATTTCGGGTTTGAATTTAGATTCGAAATCGCCACTTTTATACGTTCTTTTTTCGGGTTTTTCGACCGGAAGATTTTCTTTTGCCCAAGCGGGAAGACCACCATCGAGAACCCAGACATTATGATGTCCCATAATGGTGAATAACCACCAGGCTCTCGGACTCGTATATATTCCTAAGCTGTCATAAACTACAATTTTACTGTCTTTATTAATGCCTAGTTTTTGGGCTGCTTTTGCAAAAGCATCAGCATTTGGTACCGTATTGGGTAATGGATTTGTAGTATCACTGAAATCATTTTTAATGTCAAAAATGCGTGCTCCTTTTATTTGGAGATCTTCAAGTGGAGATTCGTCTTTATTTTGATTTACTTTTTGAGAAGCATCCAGAATAATTAATTCAGGATCCTGCAGATGTTCATGAAGCCAGGCTACAGATACGATTGGATTTTTCATGATTTTTATGTTTAGTTGGGTTGTATATTATTTTTTCGTTTGTTCCATTTCCAGATTTCAATCCAAAGCACTGAAACGCTGCTTACCGCCAAACAAATTAAAACTTGAGAAAGCTGTAAAGGAAGAACATCAAAGAAACGGGCAATTGGATTTACGTATATAATCAAGGCTAGGAAAAATAACGTAACTGAATTGGCAATTACCATCATATTATTTTTATTTTTTAACGAGGTAAGTACAGAATAGTAAAACGAGCGGTTTACCAGTGACAGTATCACATTCGAAAAAACTAAAGTGGTAAATACCATTGTTCGTGTTAGTTGTTCGTTAGCTCCATTTTGGACGGTCCATTGATACATAAATAAAATTCCTATTGTAATCCCAATTCCTTGTACAATGCTTATTCCTAATTCTTTTAGCGATAGGAATGTACTACCTATGGATCTTGGAGCTTGTTGCATGCTGTTTTTTTCTGCAGGTTCATTTTCATATACGATAGAGCACATAGGCCCCATGACTAATTCTAAGAAAATTACGTGAACTGGTGTGAAAATATCGGGATAAATCCACCCTAAAAATAAGGGTAGAGATACCGTTAGTATGATAGGAATATGGATGGAAACGATATAACGTACCGCTTTTTTAAGGTTCGAATATATGCGACGTCCCGCCGCTATTGCTATAATCATTTTTGATAAATCATCATCAACCAAAATTAGATCTGCGGCTTCTTTTGCAATTTCAGTTCCCTTTTTTCCCATTGCCACACCTATACTGGAAGCTTTCAATGCAGGTCCGTCATTTACACCATCGCCCACCATGGCTACCACTTGCTTGTCTTTTTTTAGGGCATTCATCACGGCTAGTTTAGCTTCTGGAAACATGCGGGTTAAAAGCGTCGTGTCGTGAATGGCTTTTAGCATTTCGACTTCGTTTAATTTCATGAATTCTTCGCCTTCCATCACACTATCAGAATTTTTAATTCCTGCTTTTTTAGCAATGGCTTTTGTGGTAATGGTATTATCTCCCGTTATAACTTTTACTTTGATACCGGCTTCATAGAATTGTTGAATTACGCTTTGTATATTTGGTTTAGGAGGGTCGTAAAATACAACCAAGCCTACAAAATAGAAAGGTAAGTCCTGTTGGTTTTTTGGGTAATTGGTTTCGGCATAATCAGAGTAGCCAACACCAAGGATACGATACCCCTTCGAAGCCAATACTGTTATTGCATCATTAATTTTTTTTTCTTGATCTGTGCTGAGGTTGGATATCTTTATAATCGTTTCGGGACCACCTTTGGCCGCAATAATACGTTTACCGTCCTTATTTTCAAAAACGTGCGTCATCATGGGCGGTTTCCCGTCCAGCGGATATTCATGTACCATAGAAAACTTTCTGCGGGTATCGTCGTTTGTTGTTTTTGCATACTCTTTATGCAAGGTCTTTTCCATCGGATCAAAAGGCACGGGTTCGCTCGCCCACATTGCGATTTCAATGACTTTTTTAGCCTCTTCTGTATTCCAATGCTCTCTTTCGTATAATTTGTCGTTACTAAAAGCATAAACAGATTGCAGGCTCATTTTGTTTTCTGTCAGTGTTCCTGTTTTGTCGGTACAAATGACGGTCGCTCCTCCTAAGGTTTCTACGGTTCTAATTTTTTTGACTATAACGCCTTCTTTCATTAGTCTCCATGACCCTAAGGCCATGAAAGTAGTAAACGCCACGGGAATTTCTTCGGGAAGAATTGACATCGCGAGGGTTAGTCCTTTTAATAAACTGGTTAATATGTTCTGTGTTTTCCAAAAATAGACACCCCAAACTAATAAGAAAATAGCAACGCCAATAATGGCCATCACTTTTACAAAATTTTGAATCTGAACTTGTAATGGGGAAGGGGTTTCTTTGATGCTTTGTAGGGAACTACTTAATTTTCCAACTTCTGTATTAGAGCCAATTTTAGTTACTCGATAAACTGCTAATCCAGAAGCAACTAGTGTTCCACTGAAAACAGATTTTAACTCCGTTTTTTCTGACTTGAAAACAGCATAGGGTTCGCCGGTTAGCAAGGATTCATTGACTGAAAAATCATTACTGTGTATGATTTCTCCGTCTGCATTGATGGTGTTTCCTTCCTGCGCGATTACCAGATCATCGATGACAATTTCTGCCGTGGGAATTTTTGTAGGTTCTCCATTTCGTAAGACCATAGTAAGTGGCTCATTCAATTTTTCTAAAGATTCAATTGCAATCCGACTCCGGTTATCTTGATAAAAAGAAATTCCCGAGACAGCTACTATTGCGGCTAGCATAAAGTACGCCTCGTTATTTTGCCCCATGATGAAATAGATAATTGCGACGGCTATCAATAATAGTAACATTGGCTCTTTGAATAGATCAGCGAGGGCTAACCACCATTTGTGTTTTTGCTTGTAAACTTGTTTGTTCTGACCAAATTTGTCGCTTGAAGCTTGTACTTGTGTATCGGTTAAGCCTACGATATTTTCGGGAATATTAATTTTTATTGACATAGTTTTGTGAATGAGTACTGCTACTCAAATATAAGATTTTTAGTTATAATATAAGCGTTATAGGAAGTGGTTTATAAGGTAAAAGGGTATAATTAATGGAAGGGTATTCATATTATATTTTTTCGGTGGTCATGAGAACAAAATATAAACCAATTAAAATACTGGCGCATGCGGTAACTATGAAAGTAGCGTCGGCTCCAAATTGGTACCAAATCAATCCAGCCATTGAACTGGCTAACATAGTGAAAAAGCTTTGAAAAGAAGAATAGGTGCCAATAGCAGTTGCGATGTCCTTTTTATTCGAAATATTGCTAATCCACGCTTTAGAGATGCCTTCCGTTGCTGCGGCGTAGATTCCATAAAGAGCAAAAAGCCCAGCAAAAACATAAATATTTTGACTGAATCCCATACCAAAATAGACAATGGAAAAAATGCCTATTCCGAAAACTAGCATTTTCTTTAAGCCTATTTTATCTGCCAAAATCCCTATTGGAAAAGCAAATAAAGCATAAACGAGATTGTAAAAAATATAAATACCAATAACCAGCGAGTCACTTAATCCAGATTCTTTGGCTTTAAGTAGAAGGAAAACGTCAGAGCTGTTAAACAAGTTGAAAGCTAAAAGGCCTACAACGACTTTGCGGTACATTGGTGGGCTTACTTTCCAGTAACCCAAAAAGGAGAAGAAAGGTGTTGCTTTTATTTCGGATGTAATAGTTTTCTTTTTCTCCTTTAACAATAGAGAGGCTGCTATCGCCAAAAGTCCAGGAATGAACGCAATGTAGAATAGGGTAACGTAATTTTCAGGGTAGAAGTAGAGGTAGAGTAGTGCTAATGATGGACCGAAGACAGCGCCTAATGTATCCATGGAACGATGAAAACCAAATATTTTTCCCTTAGTTTGCGGAGTGGCTTCATCGGAAAGGATTGCGTCTCTTGCTCCAGTACGGATTCCTTTTCCAAAACGGTCGATGGTTCGAGCAAAGAAAATCCAAAGCGGGTAAACGAACACCGCCATCATAGGTTTTGAAATGGCGCTAAATGCATAACCTAGTTGAACAAACGGAACTCTTTTTCCGGTCGCATCAGAACGCTTTCCAAAATATCCTTTGCTCAATCCAGCAGTAGCTTCTGCAACACCTTCAAGAATACCAATGAGTACAATGGAGAAGCCAATTGACTTTAAGTAAATAGGCATGATGGGATATAACATTTCGCTTGCCGTATCTGTAAACAAGCTTATCAAAGATAAAATCCAGACAGTGCGACTGATGTTTTTCAAAACAGGAACGATTGAAAGTTATGTACTATAAATGTAAATAAAAAGTCTGAAAACCATCTCACTTTCAGGATTTTATAATAATGTTTGTATTGGAACAAATTAATTCCCTAAATGAATAAGATTACGATTCTTGAATTTCATTTGTGTCATTTTTAACTGTGGCTTCTTCAGCACCTTTTGGTCGGTGCATTACTACTTGCGGAAACGGAATTTCTATTCCCTCATCGTCAAACGCGACTTTTAGTCTTTTACGAAGTTCTCCAGCTACTTCCCATTGTTTACTGGGTAAAGTCTCTCCTAATATTTTTAACATAATTGAAGAAGCTGCAAAATCATTCACGCGTAAAAATTGTGGAGAAAGGATGATGTAGTTTTCCCATAAAGGATCAGTCGAAAGTTCTGTTCCTACTCTGTTTATTACACCAATAACGTGTTCTAAATTTGATCCGTATCCTACACCAATATCTAAGTTAATACGGGAAAAATCTTTGGAAAGATTTGATACTTTTTTTATTTCTCCATGAGGAATGTGGTGAACGGTTCCGTCTAAGTCTCTTAAAGTCGTTTTTCTTAAACTGATCTCTTGAACGGTACCGCCGGCATTGTCAAAACTTACGATATCACCTACGCGGTATTGATTTTCAAGAATAATAAATAGACCTGAAATAATATCTCTAATAAGGTATTGACCTCCAAAACCCAATGCCAGTCCTACAATTCCGGCTGCTGCCAATATAGGGGCAATTTCTACTCTAAATTCTTGAAGCACCATCAAGCCTGCAATGGTCATTAATCCAATTTTAGAAGTAGTGGTGAATATCTGGATTAGAGTGTTTTCTCTTTTTTCTTCGGCATCTTGAGAAGAAATTCCATCAGGTCTTACGGCAATTCTCACTGCTTTTTCAATAAAGGTTATAATAACCTTATTTAGAATTAAAGAACCTATAATGATAAAAACTATTTTTAGTCCGCTTGTTAATAGCCATGGGATAATAAGTTCAGCGTATTTGTTTGTGTATTTCATTAAAATCTCCTGCATGTATTCTTTTTTTAGTTGTAAAAAGGCTTTTAATACCGACAAAAATAGTTAAAACTATGTATTTTTAGTTTGTTTAGCTTCGAAAATCTTTTTGCTTACTTAAAATTCAGCAACGGGATTTATCGGTGTAATTCTGTGTGGTTCATAGAAGTTACTAGCTGTGCATTCTCTTATTCAGCGATACTAAAACCATGGAGTATAATTCTGTAGTGGTTTATAAATAAACAAAAAGTCCAAAACCGTTTGATTTTGGACTTTTTGTTTAAGTAATTAAGGTATTTAATTTATAATTATAAATTAAATGTCATCGAAATTAATATCTGTAAAACTAGATATGTTGGGCAAGACTTCTTCTGCGGTTACTTTTTCAATAGCGTATTCTTTTTTGAAATCTTTCTGATGTCTCTCTGAAATTACTTCTTCGCCTTTGTGGTTCAAAACATAAGAAGTCATATCGGCAAGAATTTCGGCGAAAGCAGAAAAGTCTTCTTTATACAAATATATTTTATGTTTTTTGAAGTGAAACGATCCGTCTTCCTCAGTAAATTTTTTGCTCTCAGTAATCGTAATATAATAATCATCAGCTTTTGTCGCTCTTACATCAAAGAAGTAGGTTCTTCTTCCAGCACGTAAAACTTTAGAAAATATCTCTTCTTTTTCTAACATGTCATTTTCTCTCATAATCCTTTCTCTCAATTTATGGTTGTTAAATCGTAATCAAAAATCATAAAAATATATGTATTAAACAACAATTACATCAATTCTTTTTCTGAAAGTTGTTTTAAATATAGAGAGGCATAATAGCCCTCTTGATTTACTAACTGGTTATGAGAACCTTGTTGAATTATTTTCCCTTCGTCGATAATGATAATCTTGTCGGCGTTCTTAGCAGAGGAAACTCTATGACTTACAATAATGGTTGTTTTGTCTTTACAGATTTCGTTTAGATTATTTAGAATTTTTTCTTCAGTTTCGGTGTCAACCGCTGATAAACAGTCGTCAAGAAGTAAAATTGGCGGATTTTTAATAATTGCTCTCGCAATAGAAACTCTTTGCTTTTGTCCCCCTGAAAGTGTAATCCCTCGTTCACCTAGAACAGTGTCGTATTGTTTATTGAAGCCCATTATATTATTATGAACCACGGCACTTTTTGCGGCAGCTTTTACTTCTTCATCGGTGGCATCTTCTTTACCAAACTTGATGTTGTTTTTGATAGAATCGGAAAACAAGAAAGCATCTTGTGGTACGATCCCAATACTGTTTCGCAAATCGTTAAGGTTTAAAAGACTTATCTCTTTTTTGTCAATAGTTATTTCGCCATCAGTCACATCATACAGACGTGAAATCAATGATAAAATGGTTGATTTCCCAGATCCGGTTTTTCCTAGAATTGCTAATGTTTCTCCTTTTTTTACAGTGAAAGAGATGTCTTTAAGTGCTTTTATATTAGTGTCTTCATAAGTGTAGCTTACATTTTCGAATGAAATCGAGCCGTTTATGATTGATTTATTTGGGTTTTTATTTTTTATCTCTGGTTCAATTTTCAGGAATTCGTTCAAACGTTTTTGGGAAGCTTCTGCTTCTTGAACCATTGATGAAACCCATCCTAAAGAAGCTACTGGCCAAGTAAGCATGTTGACATACAAAATAAATTCAGCTATAGTACCGATACTTTTAATCGTACCGTCAATATACATCAAACCACCAAAATAGATTACAACTAGGTTACTGATTCCAATAAGAGCTAACATTAATGGCCCGAATAACGACTGTACTTTGGCTAAATTCAAACTTTTACTTTTGCTTTCATTAGCTAGGGAAACCATGTTGTTCTGGTGTTGGTCTTCTAGCGAATAGGCTTTGATTACTCGAATACCAGAAAATATTTCTTGAGAGAAACTCGAAACTTTCGATAAATATTGCTGAAAAATTGTACTTCTCTTATTGATTTCTGAACTCAATTTGAAAATACCGTAGGACAATAGTGGTAAAGGAAGAATCGTGTATAATGTCAAACGAGGGGAGACGTTGTACATATATACAATAACAATCGTAAAACGGATTATCGTATTAATCGAGTACATGACGGCTGGACCCACATACATTCTCACTTTAGAAACGTCTTCACTAATTCGATTCATCAAATCTCCAGTGCGATTCTTTTTGTAAAAATTCTGTGATAAACTTTCATACTGCCTGAAAACTTCATTTTTTAGATCAAATTCAATGTGACGAGACATAACGATTAGTGTTTGTCTCATCAAGAAAGTCAGAAAACCAGCAATTATAGTAGTGGCAATGATTAATAGAATATTCGAAATTAACTCTTCCCGAATAACAGATACTGCAATGGTTTTGTCTTCAGAAAAAGCTTCAATTGCCTTAAATGAACTACTGATCAATTTAGGGGTGAACAGCATGAAGATTTGTGCGATGATTGTGAATATAATACCCAGTGAAAAACTGTATTTGTATTTGACGAAGTATTTGTTTAAATAAAGTAATTCTTTCATTTTTTTAAGATATTCTGTATTGTAATCGTTTTATTTTTATGATTTTTTTTAATTTTTTAATAATTCTATATTTTTCGTTTGTCAGTTTAAATTATCGAATTATTATTTTTTATTAAAAACGTTGATAGATATTCATTTTTTATGTAATTTTGACTTGTCTTCTTGACAAATTCATAATTTTATCACTATAAAAATTAATACTATGGATGCAACTTTCACAACAGGAAAGGAACTTCAAAAAATGGATCCCGTTTTTGGACAATTATCATTTGATGATCACGAACAGATTGTATTTTGCAACGACAAAGATACGGGTTTAAAAGCAATTATTGGTATTCATAATTCGGTTATGGGACCAGCTTTGGGAGGAACCCGAATGTTTAATTATGCTAACGAGTGGGAAGCGTTGAATGATGTATTGCGTCTTTCTCGTGGAATGACCTTTAAAGCTGCGATTACAGGTCTGAATATTGGTGGAGGAAAAGCCGTTATTATGGGCGATGCTAAAACTCAGAAAACACCTGAATTGATGCGTAAGTTTGGTGAATTTGTTCATGGTTTGAGCGGAAGATATATCACTGCAGAAGATGTAGGAATGGAAACTAAGGATATGGATATCGTTCGCGATGTTACGCCTTATGTTACTGGAATTTCAGAAGAAAGAGGTGGAGCAGGTAATCCATCGCCAGTGACTGCTTATGGCGTATACATGGGGATGAAAGCGGCTGCAAAAAGTAAATTTGGGTCAGATTCTCTTACTGGAAAGAAAGTATTGGTTCAAGGGATTGGTCACGTAGGAGAAACTTTAGTGGATTATCTAACTAAAGAAGGAGCTATTGTTACGATTGCTGACATCAATGAAGAAAAACTGTATGAAGTAGGAGCGAAGTATAGCGCTACTATTTATAGTGGAGCTGATTTATATACCGCAGATGTAGATATTTACGCGCCTTGTGCAATGGGAGCAACTATCAATGACGCTACGGTTCACAAAATAAAAGCAAAAGTAATTGCCGGTGCTGCTAACAATCAATTAGCAAACGAAGATGTTCATGGAGCAATTTTGCAAGAACGTGGTATTTTATATGCTCCTGATTTCTTGATTAATGCAGGTGGAATTATTAATGTTTATGCTGAATTAGCACATTATGGCAAAGAGGAAATCATGCGTAAAACAGAGAATATCTATAATACAACTTTAGAAATCATCGATTATGCTGTTGCTAATGGTATCACGACGCATCATGCGGCACTTACCATTGCTCAAAATCGTATTGATCAAAGAAAAATAGAGAACAGTAGAAAGTAATCTAAGTTAAAATATTTAAAGTCACAGTTTTCAGGATAGCATTGAAAACTGTGACTTTTTAGTATAAAGGAAACAAAATTAGCAGCAAAATCTTTATTTGATGTTTTAATTTTATTTTGAAAAAGGAAATGCTTATTTTTGCAAACTAATTTAATAAAAGTTCTTACAAGGTGGTAAATAGAAGACACATTCGCGTTAAAGTCATGCAGTCCATTTATGCAATGCATCAAAACGGTTCTGATAATCTAGAAAAAGAAGAAAAATTCCTTTTTTACAGTATCGACAATATTCAAGATTTATACCTTACAATGATTTCTTCCTTGACGGAAATATGTAAAAAAGAATCCGAATTTTTACATAAATCAAGTCTTAAGCATCTTGCAACTCCTGAGGAGCGTAAACCCAACGAAAAATTTATTAAGAACGACATCTTTCAAATTCTTGCCGAAAACAATTCTCTTAGCATTGCTATGGAAACGCGTAAGATTGACGCTTGGACTTTAAATGATGATTATATTTTGTTGTTGCTTAATGCTATAAAAGCAAGTAAGTTTTATGCAGATTACATGAGCAACCCAGAATCTTCTTTTGAAGAAGACAGGCAGCTTATTGTGGACTTGTTTATGGAAGTAATTGTACCTAATGAAAAATTGTACGAATACTTAGAAGACGACAAACTAACTTGGATTGATGATATACCATTGGTAAACACTCAAATCATTAAGCAGTTAAAAGCGATGAAACCTATCATGGATGATAACTTTAGTGTGCCTAAAGTGTACAAGGATAGTGAGGATAAAGCGTTTGTTAAAGATTTGTTTAGAAAGACAATTTTGAATGAAGCAGAGCTTGCAAAAGAGTTTGTTGATAAAACACCAAACTGGGATAGCGACAGGATTGCTGAGGTAGATACTATCATCCTTAAAATGGCTATTTGTGAGTTTTTAAAATTCCCTTCAATTCCAGTAAAAGTGACGCTAAATGAATATTTAGAACTAGCTAAGGAGTATTCTACACCAAAAAGTAGTATTTTTATCAACGGAATTCTTGATAATTTAGTTAAAGAACTAGAAGTCAGTAAAAAATTAAATAAAACCGGTCGCGGTTTAATGTAACACTAATAATAAAAAAAGAATTAAAAATTATGGAACAGTTAACTCAATTTGCACCTTTCTTATTAATGTTTGTAGTGATCTATTTCTTTATGATCAGACCACAACAGAAAAAAGCTAAGAACGAAAAAGAATTTGAAAGCACTTTAAAAGTAGGAGATAGAATCATTACTAAAAGTGGACTCCATGGTAAAGTTTCAGAGCTTGCAGATACTACAGTTGTAATTGAAACAATGTCTGGGAAATTAAAAATGGAGCGTTCTGCAATTTCTATGGAAATGAGCGCTACACTTGCTAAAAAATAATATTTTTTTAAGGTTATAAAAAGTCCCATTCGGAATGTAATTCTGAATGGGACTTTTTTTTGCAATTAAAAAAGGGAAATCACTTTTTGCTTTTTTTCTTTTTCTTGCTCTTTTTTGCTTTTGCCTTGGCTTTTTTGTTTTTAAGCTTCGATTTTAATTTCGTTTTCTTGGCTTTGTCTTTTTTAGCTTTCTTAGCTTTCGATTTTTTTTCTTTTGCTTTTTGTTTGGCTATTTCTTTACCAATCAGTTTTTTTAGTTTTTCCTTCTCTTTTTTTGCCGTCTTTTTCAGCTTAGCTTTTTCCTCTTTCTTTTCATCCTTGTTATCTTCCGGGACTGGTTCTTTCTTAACTTCAATTGGCTTTTTCTCCTTAGTTGCTTCTTTGGTGGCTTTAGGAATGACATCAGCAGTTGGTTTATCAACTGCTGGTTTTTTAGATTTGGCAGGGGCCACCTTTTTATTGGCGTCCGAAGCTGCCGGAGTTTTTACTTCTGTTTTTTTTTCATCCATGATCGTCTATTCGTTTAGTTTTAATAGCAGGACTCTTTTTACCGTGGTCTAAATGATCTGATAAACAAGTCGTTAGTAAATATAGTAAATAATGCGACACGATAATGTTAAGCTTTTGCCTATGGATTTGATTGGTGTAAAAAGCAGAAGTAGCAAATATTGATAGGCCGTACAACTTAAAAAAGCCCCGTTTTCACGGGGCTTTTTTAAGTTGTACTTATCATTCAAACCAATTTTTTGTAGGATCAATGGTTTTATTTTTTCCATTCTGCTAAGTTTGGTTTGATCTCTTTTGGTATCTTCAATGTGTTGCTGCTGCAATATTGGCGATAGCTTGTAAGCTAACAGCTTGTTTTCGTCGACTCTTCTTTTGACGAAAAACGCCATTGTCGTAAAGCTTTAGTAACACCTTCTTGTGCATTTACTAATATCTTTTTTTCATCTTTAAGGAAAACGCCATTAAAAAATCAAATTCCAAAATAACTTTTAAATCTCCGATACCAAATACGTTCTTGTCATTTAAAACATAAACAGGACCTCCCCATTTTGTGGTTTCTATAAGTGCTGTCTTAGCAATAATAGATTTCAACAGAATCAATTCTGCGGTCCAATTATTTTTTCTTCTTTGATTTGCTTTCCTCTAATCCAAAGTTAGGCATTGAAGTCAGTTCAGCTATTTTCACAATAACGTTAACTGCTTTTTGCATGCTTTCAACAGGAACGTATTCGTATTTTCCATGAAAATTATGTCCGCCCGCAAAAATATTAGGACAAGGTAATCCCATATACGATAATTGACAGCCATCAGTACCACCACGAATGGGTTTGATTAATGGTTTAATGTTTAATTCTTTCATCGCTTTTTCGGCAATGTCAACAATGTATTTTACAGGAACGACCTTTTCTTTCATGTTGTAATACTGGTCGTTGATTTCAGCTATTGCAATATCTTCACCAAATTGTTTCGCAAATTTCTTATTGATTTTACGGACAATTTTTTCAACTTTGTCTTTTCGTTTTTCGAATTTAATCTTATTGTGGTCTCTGATTATCAATTCTAAAACAGTTTCTTCGATACTTCCAGTTAAATGAGTCACATGGAAAAAACCTTCGTACCCTTTTGTCTCCTGAGGTGTTTCATCTGCAGGCAATGCATTCATAAAATCATTGGCAATTAACATGGAGTTAATCATCTTTCCTTTAGCATAACCTGGGTGTACACTTTTTCCTTTGAAAGTAATTTTGGCTCCAGCCGCATTAAAATTCTCATATTCTAATTCCCCTACTTGACTTCCGTCCATAGTGTAGGCCCAGTCAGCTCCAAATTTTTCTACATCAAAATGGTGTGCTCCACGACCAATTTCTTCGTCAGGTGTGAAACCAATTCTGATTTTTCCGTGTTTGATTTCTGGATGGTTGATTAGGTATTCCATTGCTGTAACAATCTCCGTAATTCCAGCTTTGTCATCAGCACCTAATAGAGTAGTTCCATCAGTTGTGATTAATGTTTGTCCTTTGTATTGTAATAAATCTTTGAAATAGCTAGGAGATAGAACGATGTTTTGCTCCGCATTTAGAACGATGTCTTCACCGTTATAATTTGGGATAATTTGAGGTTTTACATTCGCTCCTAAAAAATCAGGAGAAGTGTCAAAATGCGATACAAATCCAATTGTTGGAACTTCATGATCTACATTGCTTGGTAATGTAGCCATGATATAAGATTTGTCATCTATAGTCACATCCTGCATTCCTATTTTTTTTAGCTCTTCAACCAATTGATTGGCTAAGACCCATTGTTTTGCTGTACTTGGTGTTGTTTCTGAGTTGGGATCTGATTCCGTGTCAACAGTAACGTAGCTGATGAAACGATCTATAATATGTTGCATAAAGTATTTTTATAATGAACTACAAATATAAGGTTTATTTAGAAATTAGGGTTCAAAACTCCCATTTAGAGTAGTGATTCCACTAATAAACAGTAATTACTTTAATGCATCATTTGCGCTCCCTCTTTATAGGAATTGGCTTTGCCGTAATGCATGACTTTTACTTTTGTTTTTCCGTTGGGACGAATAGTAAGTAGAAATAGGAAATCATACTCTTGATCTTCAATAGTTGGTATTGGTCTTTTAGCTCCCAGGGCTTCAATCATTTCTAAAACGGTATTAGAATGACCTACCACTAAGGCATTTTTTCCTTTGTTTTCTGTAAGGATAGTTACAGCCGCGGCTGTTAAGTTTTTGGCATCATATATTTTAATTTCCTTTTTATGAGCTTCTGCCGTGGGGCTTGCAGTAGATTGGGTACGCTTATAATTTGTACTGTATATGGCATTTAAGGACTCTTTTTCTAATTTTTTGGCAAGCGCAATGGCTCTTTCGTTTCCATTTCCTGTCAGTAACGGATTGTTTTCTTTTGGATCGGTGGTGATTTTTTCGGCATGGCGAACTAAATAAATGCGTGTTGGTTTTTCTGCTTGCGCAAAAAGGCCAATGGTCAGAAATAATAGTAAGAAGCTGCAGTAGTTTTTCATGTGTTTTAATATTGATTTCATTGGCTAATTTATAAATAAATAATGATTCTTTCTTTTTCTTTTAGTACGGTCTGGTACCATTGTTTTTTATTTAAAGATGTTCTGGCTTCAAGTTTGCTGTTTTCTAAAGCATTTCGAAAAGGGAATTGGTTGTTATTTTTCATCTTTGGATAGCTTTATAGTCAATCCTTACTTTGCGGGAATTGCGGCATTTCTAGGACTTACTATTATTGATAATGTGTTTTACTGCTTGGCGTTTTCCGGAAATAAAGTGATTGAAAAGCTAAAAAATAAAATCTG
The DNA here is from genome assembly GCF_041431375.1 of Flavobacterium sp. Arc3. Classification (NCBI taxonomy): domain Bacteria; kingdom Pseudomonadati; phylum Bacteroidota; class Flavobacteriia; order Flavobacteriales; family Flavobacteriaceae; genus Flavobacterium; species Flavobacterium sp. Arc3. Next base: position 55,530 of record NZ_JASMRI010000003.1, read on the forward strand.
TAAAAAAACGCAAGATAGCTATGTCAAAGGTTTACATGGACATCCTGTTCGAACGTTAGTAATACTGAGTCTTATTCCTGAAATTAGATTTTTCAGGCCTATTTTTGCAGTTGTATTTTGCGTAAAGTGGAGCTTGTTTTTCTTAGTAAATGGACTAGGGCCATTATTTTTGTAATTCTGTACGTCGCTGCCGAAATGCTGTTTTATAACAGTTTACAATATCTTTTAAACGAACTTGAAATTATAAGGCATTCCATTTTTATAGTATTTATGGGAATTGTCACGGTAGTCGTTTTTTTAGATTTAGGAAAAAAGGAAAAGATGAAAATGAAATTTCGGAATAGTCTTTTGCCAAATAAAATGATTTATAAATTTAGTTTCCAAATATTTATTTATCGACCAGATAATTCTATTTTTGCAGTACACAACAAAACACTCATGTATAAATTAGTTATTCGTCCCATTCTTTTTTGGTTTGATCCAGAAAAAGTGCACTATTTTACTTTTTCCCTGATTCGATTTTTATCTAAAATTCCTGGATTCTCTACTCTATTTAAATCGCGATATGAAGTCAATGACAAACGATTAGAAACCGAAGTGTTTGGGTTGAAGTTCAAAAATCCAGTAGGGCTTGCCGCGGGTTTTGATAAAGATGCCAAATTGTATAAAGAATTGTCCAACTTTGGTTTTGGGTTTATAGAAATAGGAACGCTTACGCCAAAAGGACAGGAAGGAAATCCAAAAAAACGTTTGTTCCGTTTAAAAGCAGACTCGGCTATTATTAACCGAATGGGGTTTAATAATGGAGGAGTTTTAGAAGCGGTGGAACGACTTAAAGAAAACACTGATGTGTTAATTGGAGGAAATATTGGAAAAAATAAGCTGACGCCAAACGAAGATGCGACCTTGGATTACGAAATTTGTTTTGATGCCTTGTTTGATTATGTTGATTATTTTGTGGTGAATGTTAGTTCGCCTAATACGCCTAATCTTCGTGCATTGCAAGACAAAGAACCATTAACGCAACTGCTGCAAACTTTACAAAATAAGAATTTGGCAAAGCCAAAACAGAAACCCATATTGCTGAAAATTGCTCCTGATTTGACTGATGAACAATTACTAGACATTATAGCTATTGTGAAGGAAACGCAAATTGCAGGCGTTATAGCTACTAATACTACTATTTCTCGTGAAGGTTTGCAATCTGAAAATAAAACAGAAATGGGAGGATTGTCAGGAAAGCCATTAACAAGCCGCTCTACTGAAGTAATTCGTTTTCTGTCTCAAAAAAGTAATAAGGCTTTTCCAATAATTGGAGTGGGAGGCATTCATTCAGCAGATGATGCTATAGAAAAACTCGAAGCAGGTGCTAGTTTAATACAATTGTACACTGGTTTTATCTATGAAGGACCCGCTTTGGTGAAAGCCATAAACAAAAAGATACTAAGCCGCATGTAAGAGTGGTTGGTTTACACTATTATCAAAATGCGTAATTCTTCATTGAGAATTACGCATTTTTATTTCCTGTAAAATTTTATAATCTTAGTCTTTGCTACTTTCCAAGTTTTATTATCTTTGAAAATATATGGAGCCAATTAAAATTATAGAATGTCCACGTGATGCCATGCAAGGGATTAAGCCATTCATTCCCACCGAAAGAAAAGTAGCGTACATTCAATCTTTATTGAGAGTAGGTTTTGATTCGATCGATTTTGGAAGCTTTGTGTCTCCAAAAGCAATTCCGCAAATGCAGGATACCGCTGCTGTCTTGGCACAATTGGATTTATCACAAACTAGAAGTAAACTACTGGCTATTATTGCTAATACAAGAGGAGCGAAAATGGCTTCTGAGCATGCTGAAATTCAGTATTTAGGATATCCTTTTTCGATATCCGAGAATTTTCAGATGCGAAATACTCACAAAACCATCGCCGAGTCGTTAATTACTTTGGAAGAAATTCTGGAAATTGCTGATAAAACAAACAAGGAAGTAGTGGCTTATTTGTCTATGGGTTTTGGCAATCCGTATGGAGACCCTTGGAATGTAGATATTGTAGGAGAGTGGACCGAAAAACTATCAAACATGGGAGTGAAAATTTTGTCGCTTTCGGATACTGTTGGTAGCTCTACTCCAGATGTAATCAGTTATTTGTTTTCTAATTTGATTCCAAAATATCCAGAAATTGAGTTTGGAGCCCATTTACATACGACACCAGATAAATGGTTTGAAAAAATAGATGCTGCTTATAATGCAGGTTGCCGCCGTTATGATGGCGCCATTCAAGGATTTGGAGGTTGTCCTATGGCTAAAGACGATTTAACCGGTAATATGCCAACAGAGAAGTTGTTATCTTATTTTACCGCTAATAAAGTAATTACAAATCTGAACCCATTAAGTTTTGAAAGTGCTTATAATGAAGCTTCTAAGTTGTTTAGGGAGTTTCACTAAAACATACTAAATGATGAAATTGTTGTAATAGTGTATAAATGTAATAATAAGTTAACAACTGCATCGTTGTTATTACAATGAATACTTTATTTTTGCTGCTTACACTTTTAGTATGAATCAAAACCAAACCAATAAAATTTTTGGAATATTGCTGCTGGTAATGCTTTCTTTTTCATGTAGCAGTGATTTAGATTTCGATCAAGTAAACGACTTAAAATTAGAGCCTGTTTTTATTGCAAACCTGACCTCCTTTGAAATTCCTGCAAGTCAATTTGTGGTGAATGGAGTGGAGCAGAATGTTGCTTTTGATGCGCAGGATTTTGATATCTTTAGAGATTCTTTTTTTCGAAATAGGTTAACACGAGCCGACTTCTTTTTTGAAATAAACAATACTATTACTAGGTCTTACAGTCTTGATATCCAATTGTTAGATGGAAATGACCAGTTACTTTACACTATTCATTTTGATGTTCCTGCTTATTCAGGAACCGAAAAATTAATAACCCAAACAGAAATTTTTGAAAATGCTAACCTTGATTTATTAAAAAGTTCTAAGAGAATGGGTTTTGTTATAAAAATGGGTGCCGGTTCTGCATTGAATGCGAATAGTCCAGGGAGTTTAAAACTACGTTCAAGTGCAACTGCTTATCTAGTGGTAGAATGAGAAAAGTATATCTGTTTTTGATGGTATTTATATCCGTTGGTTGTTGGTCTCAAAACAAGCAAATTTTATATAATTTTACGGCAGTTCCTCAATCTTTAATGACTAATCCGGGTGCTGATGTTAGCTATAAATTTTATTTTGGTGTTCCTTTATTATCGGGTATTTCTGTAAATGCGGGAACGACTAGTTTTTCAGCGTATGATTTATTTGCTGATAACGGAGTGGATTTTAACACGAAACTCCGCGATGTGGTATATAACTCTTCGCGAAATGACAAGGTAGCTATCAATGAGCAGATTGAGCTGTTCAGCGGCGGATTTAAATTAGGTGATTGGATGGAAAATAAGGGATATATTTCATTCGGAATGTATCAGGAATTTGATTTCATGATGTTTATGCCTAAGGATATTGCTTTACTTGCTTTGGACGGAAATAGGGATTACCTAGATAAATCATTTAACTTAGGAGATTTAAGTTTAAGAGCAGAGATGCTTTCAGTATTGCATGTGGGTTTCCATAAAAATGTAACTGATCGACTAGTTCTTGGGGGAAGAGCTAAACTTTATTCGAGTTCCTTTAACGCAACTTCGACTAAAAATTCAGGATATATCTATACTATTCCGGCCCAAAACACAGTTTATGAGCAAGTTATTTACTCCGATTTGCAACTGAATACTTCCGGAATTTCAGAATATATTGCTGAAGATTATGAAGGGGACGCAGCTGGTGATATTAGAAAGAAGGCACTATTTGGAGCAGATTTAGGGCTTGGATTTGATTTGGGACTAACTTATTATCCTAAAAAGAACATTCAGTTTACAGCCAGTATTCTAGATGTAGGATTTGTAAAACACAGTAAAGATGTTGAAACGTTTACCTACAAAGGCTATTATAAATATGAAGGTATAAATCCGAGTTTTAATAGTACTAACTCTCCTAATGATGTATATCAGGAGTTTAAAGAAGCAATTCCGCGAGATACGATTTACAGCGCTTACAAGACTTGGAGACCTATAAAATTCAACAGTTCTTATCAATATTCTTTTAATGATTCAAGAGGAGGAGTAGACTGTAGTTGTACCGTATCGGAATCAGAATATAAGAACGCAGTAGGAGGACAGTTATTTGTAATGACGACTCCTAGAGCACCTATGATGGCATTAACAGGATATTATAGAAGGAATTTACTCGATAAGTTACAAATGAAAGCAACGTACACGGTAGATTCTTATTCGTATAAAAATATTGGTTTAGGACTATCAAGTACGTTAGGTAAATTCAATGTATATCTGATGGCTGACAATCTTTTAGAATATCGGGATTTGGCAAAAGCCAATAGTCTATTCTTTCAGTTTGGATTTAATTTTATTTTTAAAGACAGTGATTCGCCATACTAAGAGTGTTTTTTGCGTTAGAGGATAAACCTCGTAACTGATAAAAAATAAACGATATCTAATAGCTCGGAGTAGTGTAAAATTAGAGTATTTTTGTCGGTTTTTAAAACCTTGTCCTTTCACTTTTTTAAATCAAAATAATTTGCTATATTTGCACGCAATTCAACTACAAATTGCAACATGATAGCACATAACTCCAAGATTATCGGCGAAGGTTTAACATACGATGATGTATTATTAGTTCCTAACTACTCTAATGTGCTTCCTCGAGAGGTAAGTATCCAAACAAAATTTTCAAGAAATATAACGCTTAATGTTCCTATTGTATCCGCAGCTATGGATACTGTTACTGAAAGTGCTATGGCAATTGCTATGGCTCAAGAAGGTGGAATAGGTGTTTTGCATAAAAATATGACAATCGAGCAACAAGCTGCCAAAGTACGTAAAGTAAAACGTGCGGAGTCAGGTATGATTATCGATCCTGTTACTTTACCGCTTACTTCTACAGTAGCGGACGCTAAAAATGCGATGAAAGAATACGGAATTGGCGGTATTCCAATTATTGATGCAGACCACCGATTGAAAGGAATTGTAACCAATAGAGATCTGCGTTTTGAGAAAAACAATGCAAGACCTATTATTGAGATAATGACGAGTGAAAATTTGGTTACCGTTGCCGAAGGAACTTCATTAGAACAAGCCGAAGTAGTTTTACAAGGGCATAAAATCGAGAAACTTCCGGTTATCAATAAAGAAGGTAAATTAGTGGGATTAATCACTTTTAGAGATATCACTAAATTAACTCAAAAACCAATTGCTAATAAAGATGTTTATGGACGTTTGCGTGTAGCAGCTGCGATTGGTGTTACAGGTGATGCAGTAGAAAGAGCGTCAGCCTTAGTAAATGCAGGTGTTGATGCTATCATCATTGATACAGCTCACGGGCATACTCAAGGTGTGATAAATACACTGAAAGAAGTAAAAGCTAAATTTCCTCAAATAGATGTTATCGTAGGTAATATCGCTACTCCTGAAGCGGCAAAATTCCTAGTTGAAAATGGTGCTGATGGTGTAAAAGTAGGAATTGGACCTGGTTCAATTTGTACAACACGTATCGTGGCTGGTGTTGGTTTTCCACAATTTTCTGCAGTTCTAGAAGTTGCAGCAGCATTAAAAGGGACAGGAGTTCCGGTAATTGCTGATGGAGGAATTCGTTACACAGGAGATATTCCTAAAGCAATTGCTGCAGGTGCTGATTGTGTAATGCTAGGTTCACTTCTTGCAGGTACTAAAGAATCTCCTGGAGAAACTATTATTTTTGAAGGAAGAAAATTTAAATCCTACCGCGGAATGGGATCTGTGGAAGCGATGGAAGGTGGTTCTAAAGACCGTTATTTCCAAGATGTAGAAGATGATGTAAAGAAACTAGTTCCCGAAGGAATTGTAGGTCGTGTACCTTACAAAGGAGAATTAAACGAAAGTATGCTTCAGTTTATTGGAGGTCTACGTGCAGGAATGGGATACTGTGGTTCTAAAGATATTCCAACCTTACAGGAGACAGGTCGTTTTGTTCGCATCACGGCAAGTGGTATCAACGAAAGTCACCCGCATAATGTAACCATTACAAAAGAATCTCCAAATTACTCGAGATAAGTAAGAAAAGGGCATAGAATATAATTTAAAAGCAGTCTAGAGTGTTACCACTTTAGACTGCTTTTTTTATGATGATAATCTTTGTTTTATTACTTGCGGCTGTTTCGGAAGATGCGTTCTTATTTGGTATCAATTATATTTTTTATTTTGCCATCGTTGTCAATAACTTCAATTTTCCAATTCCGTTTTTATCAATAATAGATTTGCAATTTAGGTTTTCCATTTTCATCATATAGAAATAACCCTGAATTATTTTCTTTACTGCGTCCTACAAAAAACCTCCTTTTTGAACCTTCTTTATTCCAAAGTTCATCCATTTTTTCGTCACGCTCTTTTTGGTTTTCAATTTTTTCAAGCTCTTTAAACTTATCGTTCCGTTCTACTATATTAGAGCCAACCGGAAATTCATTTATAATTTATTCAATTCCCTATTTTCCAGCGGTTAAAAGTATTTTATTCTGCAGAATTTCAAACTATTATTGTGTAGACAGTTGTGACAATTAGTGATTCTACGATACTAAAACTAATGTGTTTGCGCTACAAGAGCAGTACAGACTCTTTAAGTTCGAATAAGAATCGAAAATATAAATTTTGGATTTAGAATTACAATTATGGAGTGTTGTTTGTCCACAGGATGTGAGTTTCTTATGGACGGGTTGAAACCCCGAATCATTGCAAGGCATGAAGGTGTCAAAATGATATTTCAGTAGATAATGCTAGGATTAGAGTAGGGAAACAAGCGTACTCCGTCGGTTTCTAGCGGAGTTGTCTAGTCGATTTGGAATTGTTTTTATTTTATTTCGCTCGCATCAACAGAGTATTTTAGTTGTAATAGATTCTTGTTTTTACACAAGAAATATTCTTTATTTTTATTGTTTTGCCTACTTTTTTCAATAGCCCTGTTTCTAAGTTTCTTTTGAAAACAACAACATTTTGGGTGATTACGTTCGTGACAATTATAAAGTTCCCCGTTTCGTTAATTGCAAATGTTCTGGGGTGTCTCCCTAATGAAGATTGATAACCAATAAGTTTTAAGAACCCATTTTTTAAAATTGCATAAATGGCAATGTTATTTTCATTTCCTCGATTTGTTGCGTACAAAAATTTGCCGTCTGGAGAAATATGAATATCAGCGCTTTCAAAACCATCTTTTAAATTTTGAGAATGAGTTTCAATTCTTTGGATTCTTTTAAGTTCGGTTTTTTCGTAGCTAAATGCACAAATCATTCCTGAGATTTCCTCAATGCAATAGGCGAAATTTCCATTTGGACTAAAGGTAAAATGTCTTGGCCCACTTCCTAATTCGGTATTTATGACACTTGATTTTTCCGTTTTCAGCGGTTCTTTTTGAGAATTGTCAAAGGGATAAACTCTTATTTTGTCAGCGCCTAAATCTGTCAGAAAAAGACAGTCGAATTCTGGAGAGAAAACAGCAGAATGTATATGTGATTTTTCCTGTCTTTTTGGTACGATGCTTCCTTCTGTGAATTCGATGTTTTGCGCTATTGAATCAATTGCGCCGTTTTCTAAAATTGGATATACAGAAACACTTCCGCCCGTATAATTCCCATTTACTAACCATTTTCCGTTTTTGTGAACGTTTAAATAAACGGGATTTTCGCCTCCACTATTTGGGCTGTTTATGAAAGTTAATGCTTTTTTTTTCTGAGTCAAATTTAAAAGCACTAACACTTCCTGAATTTGGAATCTTACTTTCGGTACAGGCATAAATGTACTTTCCGTTTGGAGAAATGGTTAAGTACGATGGATTTAAAACGTCTTTAATAGCAGTAACTTTGGTGAGTTTTCCATTTACAGTATCTAAATGATACACATAAATTCCTTCGGTTGCTTTGTCCCAATTATAGGAGCCAAAAAAAACATATTCTTTTTGAGAGTAGAGATTTAGACAAAATAGTAAGGTGATTATTAAGCTGAATTTATCTGCTTTCATTTACATTTCAGGATTATTTTTAATACAAAAAACGATAGACTATAAGTTTGCATACGGTGATAAAATAGAAATTACCAAAGCATAAAAACTACTCTTTAAAGAACTGGTTTAATCTCTTTTTGTCACCTACGACCCATAATACATCATCTTTTTCTAATATTAAATTAGATTCCGGATTCAGCAAACGTTTTCCACCACGCTCGATACCCACGACCATTCCGTTCGTTCTTTCTCGTATTTTTGACTGACTGATGCTTTTCCCAACAAACTCGTCTCTTTTTAATTCCAGTTGTTGCAATACAATTTCAGTTTTCTTAATGTTTTTTGCCGGTTCAAATTCGTGTAGGTGCAAGTAGTTATCAAACTCTTTTACCTGAGCATCAGAACCAATGACGCAAATCTCATCACCTGGAAAAAGACGCTCTGTCTTAGCGGGGATTTTGATGATTATTTCCCCTCTTTTGATAAAAGCAATGTTAATTCCCATTTGCTCCCGTATGCGTAATTCTTCCAGTGTTTTACCTGCAATATTAGATTCTTTCGCTATTTCAAATGTAGTCATGTGACCATCCCAGGGTGTTAAACTGGCATAGCGTCTCTTTATTTTTACCTCGTCTCTCGTATTAAGGTTCTTCAAGAAATGGCTTTCGATTTTATGATATTGACGATGTAAATGCTTTGGAAAAAAGAAGTAGATAGTGACAGCCGCAAGCAAAGCAAAAAAGGCAATTATTGGTGAGAAGAAGATGTTCAATAAAAATCCAATATAGAATAACGCTAATCCCATCCTGAAGAAAATCATCATCATTATTGGTCCTCTATACTTTCGTTCCTTAAATAATGTTTCGACTTCTTTTACCGCAACACGTCTAAGGGCTAAAGCCCATAAGAAAGGAGCGATGATAACAATCGTTATTAACGCAGCAATTGGATTCCCAAATTTATAATCTTCAACTAATGGTAAAAGGTATTTAGAAGACAGCAGGATGATTGCAGTTATAATTATAGTATGAATTATAATTTGAGACATATATGCTCTTAGCACGATTTGCCAAGTACTTACAGATCGAATTGCTTGTGCATTCGCACTGTATCGCGCTATTCTTTTTACCCATCTTCGCGGTAATTTTTTCTCTAAATACTCGGAGAAAGGGACCGCCATTTTTACCATAAATGGAGTTGTAAAAGTAGTCACCGCAGAAACGGCAACGACAATAGGGTATAAGAAGTCGCTAGTAACATTTAGTGACATTCCTAGTGTGGCGATGATAAAGGAGAACTCTCCAATTTGTGCCAATGTCATTCCTATTTGTATCGATTGTTTTAAAGGCTGCCCTGATATTAAGGCTCCAATAATAGAACTAGTAGATTGACCAAAAATAACAACCAAGGTAAGTATCGCTACCGGCCAGGCATGAGTGTACAAAGTAGCAGGATCGATTAGCATACCAACCGACACAAAAAAGACCGCCGCAAATAAATCTTTTACCGGTTTTACCAAGTGTTCGATATGTTCGGCCTGCGTGGTTTCGGCAATGATAGAACCCATTATAAAGGCACCCAAGGCTGGAGAAAAACCAACATTTGCCGCTAAAATTACCATCATTAAACACAAAGCCAGCGAAATAATCAACATCATTTCATCTGTCAATAGCGGTTTTGCTTTCTTTAATAGTGTAGGAATGAAGAAAATACCACCCACAAACCATGCCGTCAGGAAGAATGCTAATTTCAGTACAGACTGCAATAATTCCATTCCAGAAAACTGCTGGCTTGCCGCAACTGTCGAGAGTAAAACCATCATTAAAATAGCTACAATGTCCTGAACAATAAGCGACCCAATAACGATACCGGCAAATTTTTGAGATTTTACACCCAGTTCGTCAAAGGTTTTTAAAATAATTGTCGTCGAGGATATGGAGAGGATTACCCCAAGAAAAATACTGTCCATCTGTCGCCAGCCCATCCATTGCCCCACTAAGTAACCTACGATGACCATCGTAATAATTTGGGTCATGGCATTGATAGAGGCGGTTCCACCCACTTTCATCAGTTTCTTAAAACTAAATTCAAGTCCTAAGCTGAACAGTAAAAAGATTACACCAATTTCTGCCCAGACCTCGACACTTTTAACATCAGATACAGACGGGAAAAAATCAAAATGCGTTCCCGCTAGAAAACCGGCGATTAAATACCCTAGAACTAAGGGTTGTTTTAATTTTTTAAAGATTAAAACCGCTATTCCAGCAGTCATTAAGATTAATCCTAAGTCACTTATTAAAGGTTCTAAATGGTGTGATGCCTCAGCAACTGTTGCTACAGTACTCATATTTTATTTTTTTTAGGAGCTATTTCCAGCCTTTCGTTTCAAGCTTTTGTCTAAAAGCCTTTTTTATTAGGCATTTGCAGGAGCTTCCTTTGGTCGCTCGGCAATTTGCCATAAAAATAGTTTTTATACTGCAAGGCTTTCCATTGCAGTCTGGGCTAGACTTCTGCCGTTCCTCTTGTCAATCCGTTTTAATCATACGGTTGGCAAAAAAAAAAGCTATCGTTTAAAGATAGCTTTTTTTGTAGTTATTTTATTTAAAATAGCAGCTGCCCAATTTATTTTTGTGAAATTCAAAAAAATATAAAGTAACAATTTACTATTTTCTTGTAATGGTATTAGATTCCTACGAAATTACTTGGTGTAATTTGCATTAACTCGGCTCTCACTTCTTCCGTCACATCTAATGTGGCAATGAACCCATGAATTGCTTTTTTATCAATCGCTTCATTCGTTCTTGTTAAGCCTTTTAATGCTTCATAAGGATTAGGGTATCCTTCACGACGTAAAATGGTTTGAATTGCCTCAGCAACTACAGCCCAGTTTTTTTCTAAATCTTCGTGGAATTTTGGCTCGTTCAATAACAATTTATTCAACCCTTTCAATGTTGCTTCAAATGCGATGATGGTATGACCTATTGGTACACCTACATTTCTTAACACCGTACTGTCAGTTAAATCACGTTGCAGTCTTGATAATGGCAATTTAGCCGAAAGGTGTTCGAAAATAGCATTTGCTATCCCTAAATTTCCTTCAGAGTTTTCAAAATCAATCGGATTTACCTTGTGTGGCATCGCTGATGACCCTATTTCTCCTGCTTTTATTTTTTGTTTGAAATATTCCATAGAAACATACGTCCAAATGTCTCTGTCTAAATCTATGATAATAGTATTGATTCTTTTTAAAGCATCAAAAAAGGCTGCAAAATGATCGTAATGTTCAATTTGTGTTGTTGGGAAAGAGTGGTGTAAACCTAAAACATCTTCAACAAACTTACCACCAAATTTTCTCCAGTCAATTTGTGGATATGCCACATGGTGTGCGTTGTAATTTCCTGTTGCTCCGCCAAATTTAGCAGCGAATGGGATATTAAATAACAAACGCATTTGCTCTTCTAAACGTTCCACAAAAACACCAATTTCTTTACCTAAACGAGTAGGAGAGGCCGGTTGTCCGTGTGTACGTGCTAGCATTGGAATGGCTGCCCATTCGACACTTAAATCTTTCAATTTTGAAGTCAAAGTAATTAGCGAAGGCATGTATACTTTTTCGAATGCCTCTTTTGTAGAAAGAGGAATTGCTGTATTGTTAATGTCTTGTGAAGTCAATCCAAAATGGATGAACTCTTTATATTGCGATAAGCCTAATTTTTCAAAAGCGTCTTTGATAAAGTACTCTACCGCTTTTACATCGTGGTTCGTTACTTTCTCTGTTTCTTTAATCCAAAGTGCATCTTCAGTAGAAAAGTTTTTATAGATATTTCTTAAGGTATCAAAAAGATCAGGATTTACGCCTGAAAGCTGTGGCAAAGGAACTTCGCACAAAGCAATGAAATATTCAATTTCAACTAGTACGCGGTACTTGATTAATGCTTCTTCCGAGAAAAAAGGAGCCAAAGAAAGAGTTTTGTTTCTATATCGTCCGTCAATTGGAGAAATAGCATTCAATTCGTTTAAAGTAGTCATTGTTGTGTTGTTTGTTCGAAAGGCACAAATATAAACCTTTAAAGGCAATTTCGAAAATGATTATTTTTTAAATAAGGTCAACAAGTGCCTTTTTTAATAATTTCATTCCTTCAGAAGCGACTTCGGGAATTACATGGAGTTGATTTCGCAAATTCGGAATTTTTATCGGTTTTGGATCTATGTAATAAATAGGAGTTTTAGAATTTGTAAAGTCTATTAATCCCGCTGCTGGATATACTTGTAATGAAGTGCCAATAACGGCAAAATAATCGGCAGTTTCCGTAATATTAATTGCTTCTTCTAGAGCGGGAACTTCCTCTCCAAACCAAACAATGTGAGGCCGTAATTGATTTTGATTGTTGTCTAAATCACCAAAATTCAAATCTTCTGTCCAATCCAGAATGTAATTTACGTTTTTTGTACTTCGCACTTTTAGTAATTCGCCATGCAAATGCAGTACATTAGTGCTTCCTGCGCGTTCGTGTAAATCATCTACATTTTGCGTGATAATTTGCACCTCAAAATCCAGTTCTAATTCAGCCAAAATATGATGTGCTAAATTAGGTTGCACCTCTTTAAGCTGTTTTCGTCTTTGATTGTAAAAATCAAGAACCAAAGCTGGGTTTTTATTCCATCCTTCGGGTGTGGCGACATCTTGAACATTGTGTCCTTCCCAAAGGCCATCGCTGTCGCGAAAAGTTTTTATACCACTTTCGGCACTGATTCCCGCTCCGGTTAAAACCACTAATTTCTTTTTCATTTGATTTATCTTCTTATTTACGAATTTATGATTTTATTGGAATGTATTTTCTAAATTTGGGTTAAAATTACTTTTTAAAAGAAGCTAAATGAAAAAAATTTATTTCCTTTTCCTATTTATAAGTGCTTCGGTTTTATATTCCCAAAACACTAATTCTTCTTTTAATGCGGTAAAATTTAAAGCTGATTCTTTAGATTTAAATTTCAACCATTTTGAAGCAAATAAAATATCTTTTGATTTTTCGAAACTAGAAAGCCCGTTTTCTCTTTATAATCCTATGCCTGGATTAAATGCTTTTAACATTAATTCTCGGAATTATTATTCTATGGACAATACAAATCGTTTACTAGGTAACGAAATGAAGAACTATAAGAAAGACCCCATTTTTCCAGAAGTTAAAAAAGAAACTTTAGGCGAAGCTATTTTTTCAGGGATTATTGATTCAATTTTTGACTAGTAAAACCTCTTCTTTTTACTATTTTTGCCAAAAAAACTTCACAATGATTGATGTCGATTACCTTAATTTCCTTGAAAACATCCTTACTGACAACCGCAAAGAGAAATTTCTAAAAGTACTAGCAAACAGAACCAATCATTTTACTATTGCTGTCGAAGACATTTTTCAGATGCATAATACGAGTGCGGTGATGCGCAGTTGTGAAGTTTTTGGGATACAAGAACTCAATGTTATTGAGCAACGCTACGGGAAAAGTATCGATAAAGAAATAGCAATGGGCGCTCAAAAGTGGGTCGATATCAATACCTATGATAGTATAACGGACTGTGTAGACACTTTGAAAAATAAAGGCTACCAAATCATCGCTACAACACCGCATGATAACGATTGCTTGATGGACGATTTTGATATTACAAAACCAAGTGCTTTGTTCTTTGGGACGGAGAGAGATGGATTGTCTGAGGAAATTTTACAGCGTGCCGATGGTTTTCTTAAAATCCCGATGGTGGGTTTTACGGAGAGTTTGAATATCTCTGTTTCGGCGGCAATTATCATTCAAAACCTGACGAATCGATTGCGGAATTCTGATATTGATTGGCATTTATCCGAAGAAGAAATTTTAGTAAAGCGTTTAGCTTGGGCAAAGAACTCCATTAAAGATATCAAACGAATAGAGGAGAGATATTTTTTAGAAAATAACAAAACTGCTTTATAAGCCGTAAAGTAATTTTACGCGGTCTATGTCGATAGGAGTCTCAGATGGAATTTCTAAGAAATAATCCAATTGCCATTTTTGGGTTTTCTGTGCTTGCGTATTGTTTGCCTGATCCCAAGGAGGATATACTCGAATTGCTCGCTTGCCTTCCTTTTTGCTTGTTGTTATCACGTCTCGTTCACACAGCACCGATTTTGGAAATACAAATTGACCCAGACAATTGTCTTTCCTCGTGTTAATAATAACTAGATCAATTGGATCTGTGAGGTCAAAAGGTTGAATCGGGCCTTGGTCAATTCTTTTCCACAACGTAACAAATTGACCTGTTTTAGTTGGAGTTGTTTTTGCGTTTCTAAATGTAATGGAAACGCCGTTTAGTTGAAAAGTGGCAGCTCCATACTCAGTACTTTCGACTTCTTTTACTAACGAAGTAAATTTAAAACCACAGGGATCATAAATAAGTTCCTTTATGATCAACAAATCTTTATAAATTGTAGGAGAGGTTTTCAAAGCTATTTGATTTTAATAAGTTTCAAATATAAAAAAATCCGCAACTACGTTGTAGACTAAAGTCTCTAAATTTTTTCCCGCTTCGCAAAGTCTCCTGACTTTGCGAAATTTTAAAAATGTTCTTATGAAATAAAAGCGTCACTAAGTCTCCTGACTTTATTTTAATGTTGTTGATTATACTTTGTAAATGCGTTAGGATCCAAAACGTCAACAACAGGATTAGTCGCTTTTTCTATTAGTATTAATCCCTCATCATTTACATAATTAGTAGCACTTGAATAAATGTAACGAGATACTTTTTCGACAATTCTTGCTCTAACAGGGTTAAGATGGATATAATCTAACTTTGACCACATAAATGGATTGTCTTGGCTTTTAATAATAACGTTTTATGTAAAAGTCAGGAGACTTTTAAGACGATTTCATTTATATTAAAACAGTAAAATTGCGCAAAGTCAGAGACGTTTGCGCAGCAGCTACACTTTGCGGAGCTGTGGATAATAATTTATTTTCTTAAAGTATTTAGCGATTAATTAAAAAGACTTTAAAAAAAAGTAATAATAAACAAATAATATGACAACCATATTGCTATAAAAAATAGCCCAAAATATAAATTGTTTAAATTTTTACTTAAGTCCTTTTTAATAAAAAGTCGATACAAAATCCAACCTATGAAAACAATTGTTAAACCTATTGCTACCCATCCCATATATTAATTATTTTTATGATTAATTCTTAATTTAGTCTAATTTTCCCCGCTTCGCAAAGTCCCCGCTTCGCAAAGTCTCCTGACTTTGCGAAATTTTAAAAATGTTCTTATGAAATAAAAGCGTCACTAAGTCTCCTGACTTTATTTTAATGTTGTTGATTATACTTTGTAAATGCGTTAGGATCCAAAACGTCAACAACAGGATTAGTCGCTTTTTCTATTAGTATTAGTCCCTCATCATTTACATAATTAGTGGCACTTGAATACATGTAATGAGATGCTTTTTCGACAATTCTTGCTCTGACAGGGTTAAGATGGATATAATCTAACTTTGACCACATAAATGGATTGTCTTGGCTTTTAATAATAACGTTTTATGTAAAAGTCAGGAGACTTTTAAGACGATTTCGTTTATAATAAAACAGTAAAATTGCGCAAAGTCAGATACATTTGCGCAGCAGCTACACTTTGCTGAGCGGGGGAAGCAGGAAATCTATGTTTTAATAGACCGCGTTACAAACGCTACGATTTGATTTCTAGTTTAAGTAGGTTGTCGTCGCAGAGTAATTATTATTATTATTAATTCTCCAATTGAGATATTAATTCGCTAACATTCTCTTGAGTGTATTTGCCACTTTTTATTTTAAAGTCACCTTTTTTATTTAGAATAGCTACTCCCGAACACGTTTTGTCCCTTGGAAAAAAAGTCGAACGAATAATTTCATCTTCATCGATGTTGATGATTTTGCTGTTTTTTATTTGTTTCCTTCCCGTACAGTCTGAATAGACTAATTTTATTTTAATTTTTTCAGAATCGAAATTTTTGTAAAAATCATTCCAGTAGGCAACAGTAGTTTCTTCTATTGTGCTGGTAGCTGATGACTTTAAAGGCATTATGAAATTTATTATTAAGATAGTACCATCATGCCAATCAAGTTTTTGTGCAATAGACTTTTTTTCAGTTGTTGTTAGTTTGACAAATCTTGGAATAGAGTTTTGTGCGGTTGATTTTAGACCTAAAGCTATAATTAGTATTAAAATATATTTTTTCATTTTTTTTTAAGTTAATAGTTATTATAGGTGATTTCTTAAAATTGTGTACTCCGCTTCGCAAAGTCTCCTGACTTTGCGAAATTTTAAAAATGTTCTTATGAAATAAAAC